>JBARMF010000415.1:0-12488 GCA_049802315.1 Candidatus Udaeobacter sp. | reverse complement strand
GGAAAAGACCGATCGAACTGCGCAGCGCCAATTCGTCATTGGTCACTGGCCCCGTAATTACGACCGGATCAGTGACGACGGCGCGTCGACCGGATCGAAGGACGCGCCGCCATTCCTGGAACACTTTCAGTCGATCGGGAAAATGGTTCATCGAGTCGATGCAAAGGATCGCGTCGAAGGAATTATCATCGAAAGGCAATGGGGAATTGGCGTCCGCGACTTCAAATGTTATCCGATCAGCTTGATTGGAGTTGGCCACGCTTTGAGTGGCGGTAGCGACTCCTGCCTCATTGGCGTCGATGCCCGTGACTCGGCAACTCAGGCTGTTGGCGATATATTGCGCCGGTCCGCCGGAGCCACTAGCGACTTCGAGAATGTGATGCTCAGGTCGAAGATCAAGCCATGAAACGAACCGATCGTATTCCTCGACTGTGGTCCAACTGTTCTGGCCAATGTCCTGACCGAAAGTTTCCTTACGGATCGTCTCAAGGACCTGTTTAGTGAAATGGCTGTACGTGCTGTCAAAGAGATCAATGCGTTTCGCCACGGTGAGGTTTTCGGTCGACATTTACAACTCAGGCGCATTGAACGTATCGCCCTGGCGAAGGTCGCCTGTCTCGTAACCCCGGCGGAACCAGCGGGCGCGTTGTTCCGACGTGCCGTGGGTAAATGAATCGGGTACGACGTAACCGCGCGACCGCGATTGGAGCCTGTCGTCGCCGACCGCGTTGGCCGCCCGGATTGCTTCTTCGATATCGCCGGCTTCCACGACATGCTTGGTCCGGTCGGCATAGCGCGCCCAAACGCCGGCGAGAAAATCTGCCTGCAGCTCGAGCCGAACAGAGAGCCGATTAGATTCCGCTTCGCTGAGCCGGCGGCGCGCTGCATCCACGCGATCGGTAATGCCGAGCAGTTTCTGCACGTGATGTCCAACTTCGTGGGCAATAACGTAGGCCTCTGCGAAATCGCCTCCTGCACCTAAGCGTTCCTGGAGCTGACGGAAAAATCCGAGATCGATGTAAACCTGTCGATCTTGCGGACAATAGAACGGACCGGTCGCTCCCCTGGCGAAGCCACAGCCGGACTGAATCAGATCCGTGAAGAGCACCAGCCTTGGCTCCTCGTACCTTTGGCCCATTTGCCGGAAGACATCGTTCCCCGCGTCTTCTGTATCGGCGAGAACAACCGCGACGAATTTCGATGCGTCATCGCGCGGCGCTTGAGTATTGACCTGCGCAGGCTGCGATACTTGCGCCTGCTGCTGCGCATTGAACAGCGCCTGAGGATCCCCGCCCAGCACGAGATAAAGAACTACGAGAATCACGGTGCCAATTCCGCCGCCCATAACGAGCCGTCCGCCGCCGGATCCGCGAGCGTCTTCAACATTTTCGCTTTCTCTTTGCCCTTGCCAAAGCATCTATCTTGTATCGTCGCACGCGATGCACTTGCGCCTACTGAGTCCGGGGATTGTCCGACATCTGACATCTGACATCCGACACAGTAGACTTCCTGGTGAAGCCGTCGCTCACCGGAATCATCCTGGAAGAACTGGCAGATTTTCTCCGCGAGCGCGGCGCGCCCGTATATCGCGCGAAACAGATTACCGACTGGATCTACAAAAAACGCGTCGCCTCGTTCGACGCGATGACGGATTTGCCTAACGAGTTGCGCGCTCAGCTCACCGCGGAATTTGACCCACCGAACACGGAAGTCGTCCGCGTCCTTGGTTCGAAAGATACGACGCAGAAATTTCTTTTCCGTTTACGCGATCAAAACCTGATCGAGTCGGTCCTCATTCCAGCGTCGCCCGCACTTTATGGTCAACCCTCGGATCGCCGCACAATTTGCGTCTCGAGCCAGGTCGGCTGCGCTTATGGCTGCAAATTTTGTGCGAGCGGATTGGAAGGCTTGACGCGCAATCTCGACGCGGCCGAAATGGTGCAACAGCTCATCGCCGTCGAAGAGAAGAGCGGAGAAAAAATCGATAACGTCGTCTTCATGGGCATGGGCGAGCCGCTCGCGAACCTGAAGAATCTTCTGCGCGCGATTCGCATCATCAATGCGCCATGGGGTCTCGGCATCGGCGCACGGCACATCACTGTTTCCACCAGCGGACTCGCGCCGCAAATTCGCGAGCTGGCTAACGAGCCGACGCAGTTTCGTCTCGCCCTTTCACTCCATGGCGCAACCGACGACGTGCGCGGCCAGATCATGCCGGTTAATCGCAAGTATCCACTAAAAGTCTTACTCGAAGCTTGTGATTACTACGTGGCAAAAAAACGAAGGATCATGTTCGAATACATCCTTATCGACGGCATAAATGACACTGACGACCAGGCCCGCGAGTTGGCCAAGATTGCGGGCCGTTTGTCGGCTAAGATTAATCTCATTCCATATAACACCGTCGAAGGGCTGGAATGGTCACGCCCCTCGCGCGCGCGGCAGGAAAAATTTCAATCCATCCTGCGGGAACACGGTGTGGTCGCCACCTTGCGCCGCGAAAAGGGCCATGACATTGCGGCGGCTTGCGGTCAGTTAAGACTGCAAACGAAGCGAGCCGAACGCGAGGTTCGGCTTTCAGTCTGACGCGGATTAAAAGAACGCAAGACTGATGCAGAAAAGCCGCCAGGGCAGTGCGCCCCAGCGGCTTCTCAAAGTCTAACGTTAACCTCGTCTAATTTCTTGGGCGCGCCGCGGACGGTCGCGCCCTACCATCGCGGCTTAGCTCATTCCGAGGGAGTCGAGCGTCGGCTCGTCGATTGCCGCTGTCTGGGTGAGTCCCTGTTCTCCCTGGTAGGCGGTAAGCGCTTCTCGAGTCATAGGCCCGAGCAAGCCATCCACCTCGCCCTTGTAATAGCCCATCTGTTGTAGCACACCCTGCACGTCGGCGATCACTTTATCCGGCGGCTCAGCATGTTGACCGGCATAGATCGGTCCGTCGTAGGCATAATATTGGGCCGAAGGACTGTAACCCCACGCCGGAAACCAGTAGCCAGCGTTGAAGAAGTAGTAACCGCCGCCGATCAGCTCCACGCGTTGGTAATGCGAGTGGTACCAGCCCTGATCGTGCCATTCCGGATGATAGGAGCGAAATACTTCATAATGCTGGCCCTGCCAGCGATCGCTTCCTTGAATCCGATAATTTTGATTGTACGTAACTGCCGGAATCTGCTGCGGCTTCGGCTGCGCACGAAAGTTCGCGTGTTGCGATTTGATCTGTTGCACCTGCTGTGGATCCGGCTTTTTCGCCTTGGCCCCTACATTCGCCTGCACATTTTGTTGGCCTGCGGCCGGAACTGACGAAGCTGCACCCGACCCGGCGGCACCTTCAGCCGGGCCTGCCGGATTAGTAGTTGCTTTCGTGGCGGCTTCGCCCTTCATCCCTTTTCGTCGCTGCTCAACCCGCTGCTGTCTCGCAGTGGGCGTCGACGCGCCGGCTGATTCACCAGAAACATCTGTTTTCGGGGTAGTCGCAGATTGTTCGTGCGTGGGAGCATTGTGGCCTTTTCCCGTTCCTGCCTCATTCGTAGCTGCGTGTTCATGCACAGCCCCCTGTTGTTTCATTGCACCGGCGTCATGGGTAGCTGGATGTTGCTGCGTTGATCCCGGGTGCGTCGCCGGCGGGGCCTGCGGCTTCGGGTGTGGTTGAGTTGCGTGCGCTTTTTCCGGGGCATGCTTACTCGGTGATTGTTGTTCGACTGGCTGTTGGGCAAAGGCGGCTCCTGCCAGCCCGAGTGAACAGCCTATTAATAAACTGGTAAGTGTTTTCATAATCATGTTTGGTCGTTGGACGTTCGCGATCTATTCAGATCCTTCCTGGATTTTGCTTAGCCGCGCTTAGTTTACCCATCGGGGGCGAACCCTAACGCGGCATCGATCGCCTACCATAGTTCGTGCGATCGCACGTATCCGGTTCCCCCCGAACGAGAATTACAACTCGATAAGCCGCGCTGCTCTCTACTTATTCTTAGATTTCTCCTCTAACTTGTCGTCGTGGCATCCATCAGCGCGCTGAAATTCGAAGCGATCCAAAAGGGAAAATTCAAGAGACTGTGGTCATCGAGGTGGCCACCATGGTTGAAGGGAAAACATTTTTATGAACTTATCCGTCGAAACAAAAGTGGCGATCGCAGTGGCAACGAGCTTCGTTGTATTGATGGTGGGCGCCATGGCACAGGGGTAGCGAACGCGGCGTGTCTGACAGCGCTTCCGCTGTTATTCATCGCAACCTTTCGATGTGGTCGAGGTAAGAAAGATAACTCGCCTTCTGGGTCACCTAGCGTTCGTTCCCAATCTTGAGTCCGCCTATTAAGCGGGTGACCGGCAGTAGCGATATCAGGTAAAGGGATCCATTTGAAGCCAACGAATCAATCTGAGGGCGAGGTCCAGGGTTCTTTCTGACTTTCAACGCACGTTCGCGAAACTAAAGAGCCGCATGATGGGAAGACATCACGCGGCTCTCAAACTGGCTTCGAGCACTTACACCAAGCCAAGGGTGGCAAGTGTCGGCTGATCGATTGCCGACGTAACAGACAGTCCGTTGTCCGCCTGGTAGGCTGCGATAGCTTCCCGCGTCATCGGTCCAAGGACGCCATCGATCTGGCCATCGTAGTAACCGGCGCGCGCCAGCTGTTCCTGAACGTTGACCGTCACCTGGTCGGGCGACAATCCGTTGTAGGCGTAGATCGGGCCGTCGTACACATAACTCACGGACGGCGCATAACCCCATGCCGGGAACCAGTAGCCGGCGTTCCAGTAATACCAGCTGTTATTCACAAAGACGATCCGATTATAGTGGCTTCTCCACCAATTGCGATCGTGCCATTGCCGGTTGTAGTTGCGGAAGGCCGCATAGCGCTGGCCGCGGAACGCTTCACCACGCCAGTTATTAGTGACTCTTACGTTGCCTCCACGATAATAGGAGGCGTTCCCTGTCCGGTTGACCGCGAAGTTTCGGTTTCGGTTGATCGCAACATTATTGCGAACGCGAAGCTCATTCGCGTTGCGAACACGATTAACGTCCGCATTCCTTGTGCGGTTCACCGCGACGTTTCTATTGCGATTCGCCTCGAAATTTCTGGTCTGATTAACCGCAACGTCACGCCGCGCCCGAAGCGCTTGCGAGTTCCGCTCACGCGTCTTTTCGTTCCTCGCGAGGTTTCGTTCGCGAACTGTGGCTGACGTCGCCGACGCCGGACGGGCTGCGCGATTGACTGCAGAACTGTTACGCGGCTTCGCATTCGACAGCTGTCGAGTCTGTGCTGTCGAAACAGTATGATGCACAGCCATGGTTCTGCCCGTGCTCGCAGGACGTGCCGGCTGACCTTTCGCTGTTCGCTCCTGCGGCTTTGCTCTCTCGGGTCGTTTATCCTTCGCCGCTTGCGCTCCTCCTGCTGTGAGCGCTAGCGCAAGACTTCCAATACATAGTGAATACAGAATTGTTTTCATATTTTCCCTCATTTTCCATTTTGCAGTTTAGACCAAACTGCAGAGCAAATTATTCAACGTCGTTAAGTATTCTTGGTCCCGCTATCTGCGGTGTTAGCCGCACCCATGAAACCTCGTCGCATGCGGCCAGTTATGACTGCATAGGGAGCACGCCGGTTTCCGATCAGTTCAGGGCAAAGCGATGGCGCTCCTCATTTTCCGCACCCGAGCATCAACGCCTTCAATTAATCGTTTTCGCTTTGTCGCCAATCCGCCAGAAGATGTATCCGCCCGCGTGCGGACAATGGATAACTTCCCAGCGGCTGCCTGTCCGCCTTTGTTAGTGCGTCGTTCCTGCGCTTGTATTCCTCTCGCGCGCTCTATACTTCGTACCCCAAAACCGAAAGTTCGTCGTCTGCTTCTTGGGCCCGTTGTAACGCGTGAACTCGCCATGCTTCGTCGGCTCATCGATCACTTTGGTTGCGCTCTCCACTTCGGTGTAAAGGGGCGGATTTTTTTCCCGCGGCCGATCCATACCAAAACTCTTGATGCTGATTCTGCCCAGCAAACTCGATGGAATATCGTCCGTCGACAGAACCGCGTTTACCCAACGCCCGAACGTCCGGTCGTTCTCGCTCTCCGGGCTCTGATATAGGGTGTCGATCCAGGTTAAAAGACTGCCGCGCTGCGACAGATCCAGTTGGCCAGGATTCGGCTCAATGTGCTCCGCCGTATCATTCAGGCAGAGATTGTAAAGATGCGTCTTGATCAACGGCGCGTACAGCTTCGTCTGGTCAGGGGCTGCTTTGGCAAAGTCCGCCCGCAACTCCTGCTCCTGGAAAAACGGAATCATCTTGTCCTTGAAATCTCGAATCGAACAAGCCGCTGCCATCAGCACCACGTTGTCCACTGCAAGCCGATGAAAGCGCTCCAACATCTCGCAGGCAACGATTGCTCCCATCGAGTGACCGATAATGGTTAAGGTCGGTTGATTTTTTGAATCTCGTTTGATCAGATTCGCTTCGAGCTGACTTGTGAAATGCCATACTGCTCCCTTGCGACCGGTGTAATTGAGTTGATCGATAAATTGTGCGGTCTGCACCGGTGGAACCCGAGTTGCCGCTATGGAACCAGCGCTATCGTAATCAAGATCAGGAATAAATTCCGATTCCCGCTCAAACATCGTTCGTGTCCGCCGAACCATGTTCTTCCACGGCTGGACGCCGAGAGCATCCAGGAAAACGGTAGACGAGGCCTTCACCGGCATCGTAATTAGCCAGCGGCCGAAATCTCGAAACCACTTCTGGAACTCACTTCGTTTGTCATCCTCTTTTGAAACGTCCAATCGTTGGAGGTTTGTTTTGAGGCGGTCTTTGTAAACCCGCGTGATTTGATTGTATCGCGCTTTGGCGAGCTTCGTTCGGGTGAATGCACTCGGCCGCAACACGTAGGCGTCCTGATAAAGGAAATCGATCAGGTTAAGAGGCAACCGGACGACCGATCCTCCGACATCCGCCAAAAGCATCGCCGGCGCGGTCACGATCGCTTTCTCTTTTTGGTGTAATCCCTCCCGCACCGCCAGCAGATGCTGGTCGTAGGTCGGCATCAGGTTCGAATTCCAACAGATGCCGATGAAAAATTTGCCATCTACGTCGAGCCTGTCCGCCAGCATCGCAGACTTACCGATCGCGCTATCGATATTGTTCAGGCCTCCGTGGATATAGACGATCACTTCGGTTGGCTGCCGCTCACCAATTGCCTGGAACATCGCGCTGACGTAATCCATCAGAGGCGCGCGTCCCTTCAGAGCGACTTCCAGTCCCTGCGACACCCGGCCGTTTTTCAGAAATGCGTTGCGCGTATCTTCGCCGGAGATTTTCTTTCGATGATTCGCGTTGTACCGCGGATCGTCAGCAGGCCCGCTAACCGAGACGACCGGCCACAGCCCATTGCCATCCTCGTCCACCGCGAGGATATGGTGTTGATACCATTCCTGCGAATGGGTTGGGATCTTTGCCGGCGGCTCGCCGGTACCGCCGTAGGCTGTGAGAAGCGACGTCGATACGCCGACCACAACAGTGGCAAGCGCCGGTCTCATGCTTGTCGTGTCTATCACCGAGGCGACAGTTGGAGCAAGCTAGAAACGTGGCTCACACCGCGCTCGTAACGCCCCGAGTCCTCTGCGGAGGAACTCGAGTTCATTTATTCTGCCTTGAGACGGCGATCGCTACAGTTTTAAGGCAACGGATCACGCATGCTCGTAAGCGGCCTATCATTCGCGAAGCAGGCCAGGGCAAATCGTTAAGAGTCTTCAGCCGTTTATATATCCGCAGGTTTAGACAACGTGGACTAGATAATCTTGCCTGGCTTGTCAAAATCGCGTGTGATCATCGCCCAAGGCTCGGGCGGCACATGAAATCGTACGTCATAAAGTTTTCCGATCGCGAAGAAGGACCATACGTCGAAACACAGATGGCACAGATGTATGCGGATGGGCGCATCGATCGAAACACGCCATGTAAACCTGTCGGTGGCGGCGAGTGGAAGTCGGTCGATGATTATTTGCCGATGCTGAAATACGGAACTCAACTGCCGCCGCCTACTGCAACTCCAAGCACTCCACCGCCGCCGCCGCCGGTCGTGTCGTTATCGCAACGGGTCTCAGTCGTGGATTTCGATATTCCGTTCGGATCGGTTCTGAAGATCATGTTCAAATGGATGGCGGCAGGACTCGTCGTTTTTTGCTGCTTCCTGCCGGTCATTTTTGTTCTTTGGCTGATTGTAGCGGCGATATTCGCCGCACTCTTTAGCGGCGCGATGTCCACTTTTCATCATCCGTGATTCCTGGCGCTCGCTTTGGTCGCTGAACTTATTTGAATGCCAGAGGATTTTCGCAAAATTACGTATGCGAAGCGGGAAAAAACAGACAGAGTAGAACCATGAACAGCGGCCCAACAATCAGCATCGGTTCAACCGGTCACGACGTACGAAGACTGCAGCGTATCTTTGTAATGATGAAGGTACTCGCGCCCAGCAACATCACCGGCACCTTCGACTCCACAACGGAACAGGCGGTCAAAGATTTCCAACAAGGCGCAGGTTTGACGGTGGATGGCATCGTGGGGCCGATAACGTGGCAGGCGCTTCCGGCCGATCCAAATACACCGCTCTTAGCTCGCGGTGCGTCGGGCAGCGTTGTGACCGCGTTACAAAAAGGTCTTAAGAAATATTCAACTCCTGCGACTGATCCGGGTGCTGTGGACGGCGACTTTGGGCCAAAGACCGAAGCCGCTGTCAAAGCCTACCAACAGGATCGAAGCGTCCAAGCCGACGGAATCGTCGGCGACCAGACGTGGTGGGCTCCGGCGGGAGCCGCCGGAGCGACTCTTGCATCGCTGTCGGGACTTACAACGGTGTGATTTGAGTCGGGCCGAAATCTTTCGGACCTACACGCATGGGCCGCAGAGTTGTCGCGATTAGCGTTCTGCTCTGCTATTGTCCGCGGCTTGCTGGTGGAACGATACCGTTCATGCGCAGATACTCGATCATCTGCCCGTAATGATCGAAGCAATGAGCTACGGCAAATGTTGCAAGAAACAGACGTGTGGTCGGCTTGCCACTCCTCGACGTAATCGGTTCGACGAGGTTCGAGCTGTTAAGCGTCGCGACTGATCTGTGGCCGAATGCGAAGGAATCTTTCACAAACTTAAGGATTTCGGTCTTGGCTGTCATGTTGTCCGGGCCTTTGCCGTCGTTGACCGTGTCTGGAGGTTTCTCGCCCGTAATCGGAGACCAAATGAGATAGTTGGACGCGGCGATGTGCTTAAGTTGCTGTCCAAACGTGCGCACACCTTTGTAGTCGCTACCGGGTAGATTCAGTTTCTCCGGAGAAAAATCGAACTTGTCCTCCGGCATCGCCTCGCCCGCTTCGACCACTTCCTTCTCAACGAGACTAATCTCGCGATCGATCGCTGAAGCGATGGTAGGTGGAGTTGACGGTGATGTGGACGCGCCGGCTGCTGGAGAGCTTTTGGCCGGCTGCGCATCAGCTGAAGCCGCTGCGAGGGACAATGCTGCTGTTAGCAGTAAAAAAGCTTGAAGATGTTTCATGGGATATTGTTCTTTCTTTGTTAGGTTTTGGTTTGTTGGTTTTGTGCGGCTTGATTTTTGATCCACGCTTCTACTCTTTCTTGCAGCAGGTCTAACGGCATCGATCCACCGTTCAATATTTCGTCGTGGAACGCTTTGAGATCGAATTTCTCTCCCAGTTGCTTCTTCGCTTCATCGCGCAGCTTGAGAATGGTTAGCTGACCCATCTTGTAAGCCAGCGCCTGCCCGGGCCAGGCGATGTACCGGTCCGTTTCAGTCTGCGCCAGCGCGTCGTTGATGTCGTTGGCGTGCATGTAATCGATCACCTGCTGTCGGCTCCAGTTTTTGTCGTGAATCCCCGTATCGACCACCAACCTGACGGCACGAAGCATTTCTGAATTCAACCGGCCGTAGTCAGATACAGGGTCCTGGTAGAAACCGATTTCTTTGCCTAACACCTCGGAGTAGAGCGCCCAACCTTCGGCATACGCGCTAAAAAAACCGTGCAGCCGAAACTTCGGCAAGCCTTCCAGCGTCTGGGCAATACTGATTTGCAGGTGATGACCGGGAACGCCCTCGTGATAGGCAATGGCTTCGTCGTCGACCAGGGTTCGCTTGGTCGGGTTGGAGACGGCAACGACGACGCGGCCAGGACGTTTCCCATCCGGCGTGCCTGGCACGTAATGGGTCGCGGCGGCTTTGGCGAAGTCAGGGATCGGTTCCACCGTGACTGGCGAGTTCGGCAACAATCCGAATAATTCCGGTAGCTTTGGCTCCATCTGGTGGATGTATTTTTTGTAGTCATCCAGAATCTGTTGCTCGCTGGTCGGCTTCCACTTGGGATCGTTGTTGATCGCCTCCCGGAAGCTGGCCAAATCTTTGTATCCCTGGCTTTCCGCCAACTTCGTCATCTCGGCCGTGATACGCGCTACTTCCTTGAGCCCTATCTCATGGATGTCGGCCGGCGGGACGTTGACGGTGGTCATCGTTTTCACCGCTTCGGCATAACGCCGTTTCCCGTCAGCGAGGCTTTCGATCGCAAGCTCGGTTCGTCCTTTCGGATCGTACTCGGTACGCAGAAACTCGGCAAACTTTCGATAAGCGGGTAACACATCGTTGTTAACAGCCTTGGTCATCTCGTCGGTCAGACGTTTCTTGTCCGCGTCTGAAAAATCTTTTGGAAATCTTTTGGTCGGTGCGAGGAACGGGTTCGCGGCGATGATGCCGTCGCATTGACCCGGCAACTTCTCGAGAACGAGCTTGGGCGGCATCAGGTGATCCTTCTCGCCCTGCCGCATCACCTCTGTCGTCTGTTCCAGCACGCGCGGGATCTGCTGTAACCGGGAGATGTAATCCTGGTAATGCGGGACGGAATCAAACGGCATTGCGTTCGGAAAATCGGCCAGCCGAGTGTGCACACCGTTCTGCTGGTTCACCGGCATCTCGTAATTCTTCAGCGCGTAGTTCACATCTTCGCGCTCGAGCTGCTTTTCGAGGATGCGATGACTTAACAAATCGTTGTCGCTCATCCCGTCGGTCGGGATCGCCTTTAATCGGGCGAGAAAGTCATCGGCTTCCGCATGTTGGCGCGCGATTTCCGCGAGCGAAACCTGTCCAACCTGCGAGTTGTAACGGTAATCGCCGTACGACGTGGCCCGCTCCGGAAAATTTTTAAGCCCGGCTTGATAATACTCCTCAAAAAGCGCGTTCTGCTTTGCTACCCGATCCGCTACCGTTTGCCCAAAAACAGAGCACGCCAACACAAGAATCAATCCAAAAACCAGTTGTCGCATATTGGTGCACGCTAGCAGAGTGGCGTCACCGCGCACGTTGTGATTAGTATTGTGCCTCGGGAAAACTGCGAATGCTGTCAGCATCCATGACCGGTCGTAAGAGTAGCGCACGCCCACACGCCGGCTACTAAACCGTGTGGTGAAGCGTTTACCTATGTTTCATGTTGATCAGCAGAGACCATGAGACGCTTAACCGGTTCACCGGTGACAAGTCCATCCACAATCTCCTGGGTGTCCGCGACCGTGACGCCCCCATAGAAAAAATGATCGGGTTCGACTAAAACCGTCACGCCGGTGTCGCATTGATCGAGACAGCTCGATGTGCAGACGCGCGCCTCCAGCTTTGCTAGTCCGCGCGCCGCAATCTCCTCTTTCAATGCTCTATAAACTTCTTCGGAGTCTTTGGCCGCGCAGCATCCTTTCGGGTTATCCTCACCCCGACGATTGATGCAGACAAAAAGATAGCGCTTCCGTTGCAGAGTGATGAGAGTCGAACACGCCTGACGGGACGTCAAAGGCCAAAGAATAGCCAATTGTATTCTGGCAATAACGGACGATAGTTGCAGCCTCGGCTGCGATTTCCCGAAGCGCATCAGGTCCCACTCCGTTTCGGAATTTAACTCCGTCAGCCCCGCGTCACCGTCAGCTAAATTATGAAATCAAATCTAGTCACAGCCGCCTCCGAAGTTATTCCTAATCCGAAAATCCTGGTGAACATGGTTTCCCAACGCGTTCGACAACTTTGTCTCGGTTCTCGACCGATGGTCGAATTTGTTCCTGGGCTGGGTCATGCTGATGTAGCGTTGTCAGAGATTGCCGCGGGGAAGTTGAGCTTTGAATTGACCCTCAATCAGAGCGGCACCGTTGCAGCTACGGAGGTGGTGGAGTTTCCCGTTGTTCGTGTGGCAAAGGCGAAGAAAAAAGCAGCCTAACAAGTCTTCGTTTTTGCGCTGCCGAGGTGATCGACGATCTGCTTCGCGCGGCCGGACATATGCGAAAGAGCAATCAAGATAACGGTGCTCGTTCCCGAGTGTTGGTGCTAGTGGACGAATCGAACGTCGGGAGTTCCGTGCGAACCGCGGGACGCGGGCTCGATTGGTTAAAGCTCAGGGATTTTTTGGCCGGCCCGAACACCGGACGCGATCTCATCGAGATGGTGGTCTATTCCGGATTGCCGCC
>JBARMF010000414.1:0-9878 GCA_049802315.1 Candidatus Udaeobacter sp. | reverse complement strand
TCATCGTCCGCGCCCCGTTTGATTTCATCAGCGCAGTTGTCGGATAACTGGCAATAGGTCGACGTTCCGTAACGCTCGCTGTTGAACTGCGGCCGGACGCGCAGCCGCTCACGGGCTTTGGCTGCGTCTAATTCGACCTGGGTCGGTGGGGGCAGATTGTGGGCCGCGGCCGCGGCGCGCAATGTTTCTTCCATCGTCTGCGAAGCAAGATCGGGCTGGCAATGGTAGCGTCGCGGCGTGCGGCAACCGTATGGCACATGGCAAAACCTCATGCAGCCAAGCTGGCGCCGCGCGACGTTGAGGCAGTTGTTGAAAATGCAATTCTCCGCCAGCGCGACCGCGTGCACGTCCACGATCCCGAACACCGTGCAGCGCAACATCGTGAGGACCGCATGGGCCACCGCATAACCCGGCGCGCCAATGGCTTCCCGCTCCGGCGACGTTGCGTCGAGAATGCTGTCGGTAATGCGCAGCGGAATCGGGTCGTCTTTGACCTCGTCTTCGTGAACCTGGATCGAGCCGAGGATGCTATGCTCGATGCGTACGGTGGCGCGAATGTTGTACAGCTCCAGGCTTGGTTCGGCCGGGCGCGACGGCTCGCAATCACACTCCAGCCCCCAACCCGGCACCAGCGTGCAATGCCGCAGAACCAGTTCCGCGCCGCAAATCGGATCGCGCGGATCTTCCGGTTTCTCGCGTTTTGGGCCGTGAACACGCATGCCGCGCCCCGTCAGCAGCAGCCCGTCCAGAGTAAGGCGACTATCGCGACTCATCACCACTGTGAGAGCGTCGGGCAAATCCGTTTGCCAATCGAGCATGCGAACGACAGGCCGGGCGAGGTTGGCTGCGCGCAGTTGCAATGTTTGATCGTGGTGCAACCGAATGTTGATCGGTTCGACATAGACGCCGCTATCAGTAATTTCGATCACGGCATCCAGCGGTTTTTCCTCGCGCCAGCGATCAATGGCATCACGCAGATGACGCAGCGACTGGCCTTCGCCGACGCGGTAAAACTTTGGTTCGACCATTTCGGAAACCGTTTTTGTCGAATCCTCTGGATCGGCCTTCTCCACATCGCGCGGTGACGGATCGAGAATAGGGCGAGCATATTCGCCGCCGCCGATGTCGGCGCTGAAACCGTAATGATACATGACGCGCACCCCTTTTTTCGGCAGTTGTTCCTGATCCAGCGGAAAAGCGAACCTTCCGAGAACAGGATCAACGGCAACGTGCTTGACCGGCGGCGCGTATTGCCAGTCGGACAAATCGGCGGGAATGATCGCTTTGACCGGCAATGGTTGAGTCGGATCATAACCAGCCCAGCCTCCTGCCCAAATCGCCAAGCTCTTGTCCCCGCCGTAAAAAAGTTCTGGGTGTTTCGCAAACGCCAGCCGGCGAATCGGCGCGGGAACGTTCAACTCCTCTGCAATGTGTGTCGCCTCGGTTTCTGGCTCCGGCTTCAGGAACACGGGCGCATCCTGGCTCAGGACGCTGAACGTGTAGCAATTCGGCCGCACGTCTTCGGTGCAATGCGGCCGCGACTGCGTTACCGAATACGATCTGAGCCGCCACACAAACACTCCCACCGACGGAATGTTGTACCGGCCAATCGTGCGATGGGAATTGATTCGCCGCATGTCCACTGTGTGTGGCAGCGGATCAAACGGCCTCCCGATTAGATCCAAATCCTCCACGCGTCGCAAGCCTGTCGTCATCGCGCGGTCGAGGTGAACGTGGTTGTAGTTCTGGTTCCAGGCGAGCAGCTTGAAAAATTCCACCGCGCGCGCCGGCGAGCCCGCGACGTCGTTCGCGAGTAATTCGGTTAGCGCGAGCGTTCCTTTGCGCCGCCGGTAGGCGATCGTGTTCGCCACTTCGCGCCGTGGGATGAGAATGCGGTTCAGCGCCCGGCCTTCGGCCGTCGTGTCGTCGCTCGGCGATCCCGCGTCAGACACCGGACGGTAGCCGATCAAATCGGCGATATAGGGCACTGCCCAATCTTGAGCGGTCTCGATGAACCAATCTTCGTAAAGCTGCCGAACGTCGTCTTCGACTACGTTCACCTGTTCGGCAATCACGCGGAGCAACGCCTGCAAAGGGTATTTTTTTCCGGCGTCGCGCATCCGGTAAACGGCAGGCAACAACTTGTAGAGCCGCTCAATCCGCGGATCGGTTGTAGTCGTGTTCATATGAGGAAGTTCATTTGATCTGATTCAGAATGAGAGTGTCCGACACGGCATCGGTGAAGACCGCCAGTTGCGCCGGGCGTAATGCCCCACTTTCAAAATCGGCAAGGTTCGCAGCCACACGCTTGGCGGGAACGGGTTCCGCGGGCCTCGCATACCTGGCCAGAATCGAAGCCTGTTGTGGATTGACAATCTGATTCACGACCGCAGCGATGTCCGTCAGCGTCAGGAGTGTTCGTTGCCCGGTCGGTTTTCCTTTGTCATCTACTTCCGGCTTTTTCTCCGGCACGCCGCCGAACGCGTCCACGTCCACATATTCGACGCCCTGGGTTGCTTGAATGGCGCTGATCACTTCCGAAAGCAACGTCGGCTGGCCGAGCGCGCGTTTTTGAAAACCAAAAACGTCGAGCAGCGTGGCGCGAATCTCTGTTGCCACTGGCTCCCACTGATAATCCGCCGCCAGCCGCACGTTGGCGTTCAAGACAAGAACAACTAGTTCGCGAAGCTGCACCTGTACCGGCAAATCCGGATCGCCGAATTTCCGCAGCGCGATCAGAAGATTCTGATAAAGATCGGAAGTCGCGTCGATCGGGATGTCGTCCGCGCCCGCGATCGTGACGTGAACAAGCCGACGCTGGGTGTCGCTCAATCTCCGCGCAGCCGCTTTGCCTATGCCGGCGAACGTGCGCACGAAGTCCGCGTAATCCTGCACCGACACCAGCCGGTCGAGCGACATCACCGCCAGCGGCGCATTCTCGCGAGCCTGGTCGCGATTCTCCTTGTCCGCGCCACCTGATGCGGGTAACGGGTTGATCACGCTCTTCGCTCCGAGCGGGCGCGTTTGCAGGAGACTGATCTGTTCGGCCTTCACGTTGCCGGGCTTCCCAATCCCATTGCGATAAATGGAGGTCACATTGGCCATGCCCGTCGGCAGCCGCGCGCCTTGTTTACCGTTTCCGAAGATCACGGTGCTCTTGTCGTCATCGTCGGTCTTGGTGATAAACTTGCGGTCTTTGGGGCCAAGTCCGGCGAGAGTATCCGCCTCGTGCCATTGCACATTATTGACAAAGACTTCGAGCGTGCTGTCAACGCCTGTGGGATTCGGCGCAGGTACGAAAGTGAGCGGCGGCTGTTTGAGAGTGAAGGATTGAAGCGATTGGCTGCCATCGCCGTTGCCGAGCGTCTCGTTGCGCGTCTCGCCGTGCGTGGCTTTCACGACGTTGCCGTAGAGTTTTACCGTATCGCGCTTGTAGGAATATGCGGTCGGCGTCGCGATCAGCAGAGTGGTGCGTGTCTTGTCGCCGGGCAGCCTGCTGTCGAAGTCTTGGCGCAGGCTGGAGATCATCAGCAATTCGCTCGCTTTCACACCCGTCACCCCCGGAATGTCAGTGCGCACGCCGGACAAAATCACCCATCGACCGGAGACAAGTTCGTTCTGCAGTTCCGCGAGCTCGATACCCTTTTCGGCTTTCATATCGTCGTCGGTGAGCAGCACGTCGTCATGGATGGGTGTCTCGACGAGCGCCAGTGCCTCGCTTTGACCGCGGACCAGCACCGGTCGTAGCACGTCGAGTTTGTCCCACTCGTTTGCCGTCCGCCACTCGTCCGCGAAAGCCAGTCGCGTGGTCTTGCCGCTGATTCCGTAAGCGGTGCGTTGCACGGTTTGTGCGCTCTCAACCAGTTTGACCGAGCGTGCGCCAGAGTCTTCCTGTACCAAGACGTAACTCGCCGGTTGAATTGTTTCGTAAGCCTGATCGAGGAACAAGGCGTCGCTGCTTTCGCCGTCCAATGCCCATTCCGAAGGCGCGAGCGGCTTGTTTTTGTCGTAATCGTAATTGACCTCCTTCGGCGCATTGGCGCCAAAGAGCGAAGCCTCGACGTGCAAAGCAAAAATGCCTTTGAGCATCGGCGGAGTCGCGTTCACGTTCGCATTTCCCCAAGCCGTATAAAAAAAGTTTTTCAATCGGGGCGCGAATCTCACGAGTAATTGCGGATTTGCGTCCGTCCCCGGTTTGAACGCCCCGCTCAAACTGCGCGGCAGTTGGAGGCTGTTCGCGGCCTGGATTTTTTGCGCCAGCAAGAGCGGCGTCACGAATTTCGACGGGTCTGTGACAACGACTTCGGGCGATGGCGACGGCAATTTCTCCAAAACGTCCGCAACCTTTTGCTCGAAGTCGAGAAACGCCTCCCCGATGGCCGGCTCAGGCGTTCCATCCGCCGCATTGAGAATGGTGCCCACCCAATCAGCCGGGACAGTTGACAGATTGAGATAACTTTGCGTTAGGATTTCATCCGCCTTTTCGACCAGCCGTCGGCTGGCCCCCGACGAATTAGCGGTAAGCAACTTCTTCGCAGCCGTTACGAAGTCGGCAAGCAGCGGGACCGCCGCGACCACATCAGGCGCGACGGGTTGAAACTGAATCAATGTCTGCTTCTGTTCAAACTGGCCCTCGACACTTTGCACCACGCGCAACACGGAGGGATTGCCGTCGTCGCCAAAGACGAGCAGCAGCGAATCACCCGCTTTGAGATTAGTATTCGCGCCAGCCACGTAAGTGTTTTCAATCCCCAGCGCGTTGGCGAGTGTGATGTTCTGGGGTCGAGTAAGGCGGACCTGCAAATTGTTCCATTCCGCGCGGGCCTCGAGCGGATCGCTTGTCTCGAAACTCTGCGGCAGTTCGCCTGGTCCCGGAATGCTCTGCGAACGCGCGCCGACTGGAATTTGCGCGGGCGTAGTCTGGTTCTCGTCAATCGTGTAGGCGAGATAAACCGTCGCTGCCACGCCGGGCCGCAACTTGTAACCGAGCAGTCGCGCGAGCTCGAGAATCGAACGGCGCTCTGTGGCGGTGCGTAGAAAACCTTCGTTGGCGATGCGCTCCTGATAAAACGTAAGCACATCCGCAACCGTGGCCCAGCCATCAAGCAGCGCGATGGAAAAATCGCTTGTGTCCCGCGTGGTCAATCCGAGAAGAGGGGCGAACGGTTCGAGCGTGATTCCGTCCGCGCCCGGCAGGTCCACAGTCATCGTGGAGAGGCGCGCCTTCATCGTTTCCAGAAACGCTCCGTGCGTGCCGACGCGATACCTTAGCGCGCCCAATCCTGGGCGATTGACAGTGGATTGCGGCGTAAGGACTTGGATGCCTTCGCAGCAACCGCAGGTCTCCGTGGTACAGCCGCAGGTCTTGGTCGTCATGTCATCGTCCTCCCTTTACCTGGATTTTAAGTTTGCCGTGCTCGGGATAATTCGGATCGTTGTCGAGCTGGGCGATTTCGTTCACACGCATCGGCAGCACGCCGTTTTCGAGTTCGTGATTGGGTGATTCAAACAGCCGATGAAAACAGGTGACCGTCACGCATTCGACTCCCGGCACCGCCTGGGCCGTGGCGATGATCTGGCTCAGGAAAACTCCTTCGCCAAAGGTGAGGTTATCCGGCTGGAAAAATCCACGTTGGCCTCCCGGCAAAACGCGGTTGCTGAAAACGTCGAGCAACGCCGCCTTCACATGGGCGCGCAGATATCCCGGGAGCGCGCAGACTTCCAGCTTCAAATCCAGCGGAACATAACGCGCCGGGAGTACGCGCAAGTCGTGGCCGATGCGGCGGAACTGGCGCAGATACCGCTCGATTTCGCAAAGCAACGCCGTGTCTGCGGTTTCGCTGTTCAGCGGGTCAACCGCGACATCGGCTTCGTACCAACTGCCGGTCCAGACCAGCGCCGCGGCAGCGAGTTGGACCTTCGCATTCCGTTCGGCAATCAGCGCGTAATCGTCCGCGATAATCGCTCGCTGGATTTCTTTCGGATCACGAAGAACGGAAGGCGCAAACAATTTTGCCTCGGCCATTGGCTCGGCATCGGTTCCGCCCTGGGCCGGCAACGGATTGCGCACCGTGATCGAAGCGCCCGGAGGTTTTGTCTCGTCCAGAACCAGACAGGAAATCGTCTCCGCGCCCACGTTGCCGCTCGTGCCGTTGCCCACGCGGTAAGTGGCCTTGAAGGTCATGCCCGCAGGTGGTTGAAAACCAAGTTCACCGTCGCCAAAGCGCAGGTGCGCGATGCTGTCGTTGTCGATTTCGACGACGAACTGCCGGTCCTCGGGCTCGCTCTCGATCAAATCGTAGCGCGCGCTCCATTGCTCAGTGGGTTGAGAATCAAGTTGCACCTGCGGTAGCGCGGCGCGCACATGCTGGGTCAGCAGCGAAGCGGCGGGTGTCCACTGGGATTTCGCAGATTCCTCCGCCGGCAGCGGTTCGCGAAATGTTAGCGGAGTCTTCGACAAGCTCGGGCGAAACAATCCGGCGACAGTTTGAATATCGCCAGGGTGATCGGCGCACTCGCACACCGCTTCGGTCCGCAGCGTCGGAACCTGGCCAAGATCTTCGGGGCCAGTGGTTCTTCCATGATCCACCAGAATCACGTTGCCGCACGCGACGCTGATGTTCTCCAGATATTTGCATTCCGGCGCTTCTCCAATCGCAGAAATGCAAAAGGGAAAAGGCAGCGCGTCTTCGGCCGCCCATTCGATCTCGATGATCGGCTGCTGGTAAAGGGCGTCCTCGCCCGGTGTGACCTTGGTCAGACGAACGGCGTGGCGGCGGCCCGGATCCCCGTCGGCGGAATTTCCGGTAACCGGACCGAGCACCTCCTCAAAGATCAACACGTCACCGGCCTTCAACTGAAGTTTCTGTTCACGCGCCGATTGGATTTTGAGTTCGGGTTGGTCCGCCGAGGTTTGCGTGGTCGGTTCCGTCGAGGCATCCACCAGCGTGGCCGAGGTGCTGCCGCGTTCGAGGCAACATTCCTTTTCGCCCCAGGTGTAAAAATAGATTTTGCTGTGCGCAGCGCGGAATTGGAGTTGCGTCTCGCCTGCCAACGCCATTGGTCGAAACACTTCGTAGGTATTCGCCGGGACGTTGCGCAGGTCGGACCAGTTCAAAATGGATTTGCCGGTTAACGGCGAAGTACTGAATCCGGTGGTGAACGAGATGTCTGCCGGATCGAGGGTGAAATCGGCATCGGTGTCGATGCAAACCCAGGCGCGAGCATTGCAACCCTCGTGCATTTTGTAATCCACCAGCCGCGCGTGACGCCGCACGGAAATTCTTTGGCGCGCCGTGTCGAGATACGCCTCGGTCGCGACCGCGTCCTGGAAATAGCTCAAGTAGTCGCCGGTGTAGGCAAGAATTTCCACAAGCGCGATGCCAAGATCAGGAACGTGGCGCTCCGTCCAGTCGGGAACCAGCAGGGACAGTCGGTCGAGAATCAGTTGGCGAAAACTGGCGTAATCCTTGGCGAGATAATTGATCTCCGGTTCGTCCAACGCTTTGGGTTCGCACTGGCAGATGGGCGCGCAATCGAGATCGGACGGGCAATTGACTTTGAAATTGAAATCAACCTGCTGGTAACGCGGATCAATGTTGCTCACGCCGACCAGTCCCAGGGTGTAAGTCGAAAAGTCGCCGTACTTATTGAGCCTGATGACGAGCCGATCGTCCTTCTCCGGATCAGGATCGGCGACGGCAGTGACGTTTTGGATTCGAACGTCCTTCACACGCACGCCGCCTTCGATGCGAAGATATTTCTCAAGACCATGCTTTTTTTGATGGGCTCCCGGCGCGAGCGCTTTCGCATCCGGCATCGCCGTATTCTGAGGCTTTGGTTCGCTTGGAGCCAACTCCGGCGGCAACTTGCCGAGAAAGAACGCGGTAAGAGTTAGTTGATCGTTACTGACTTCGACGTAGTCCAGCCCGTTGAGTCCCTTGGCGCCGCGAACCGCGTCGCGGCGATCATCTTGCTGGCAGCAAAGGCTCATGGTTTCTACGGGCTAAACAGTTTGGGTGAAGGTTGCTGTTTGCGTTTGGTTCGTGCTCTTGACGACGTACTGCACGAGCACGTTCAGCGTCGAATCCTCGCTTGTGACTTCAACTTTTTGCGCGACGATCACATCGCTCAGCCACCGTTGCAGCCCGGCTTGGATGGTGAATTGCACGGCCGACGCGATCTCCGGACTGTTCGGCGCGAACACCATCTGCAGCAGACCGCTGCCAAAGTCCGGGCGGTTCACCCGCTCGCCAGGATTGGTAAAGAGAAATTCCTCGATCATATCGCGGATGTGATCGTCATCGTCAGTCGCGGCAGTGCGGCCGCGATTGTCGAAATGGAATGGAAAATCAATGTTCATAGCGGAAAATCCGAAATCCGAATGCCGAATTCCGAAACAAACGGCGGAACAAAGAAGGAAATAAAGAAATGAGCAAAGTGCGTTGCTCGGGTGTCCGTTTGGAAGTTTCGAGAATTCTTCATTTGGATTTGTTTCGGATTTCGATTTTCGACATTCGGATTTGTTTTACTCACTTATAATGCGCTGACGCGGGTTTGGGTTACGGCGATGATCAGCGGCGTGCCCGTAGGCGCGCAGATAGCCTGGCTGCTTTGCACCACGAGTGGCTGGCCATTCGACAGGACGCGCGTTGTGCCGGTCAGCCATTGCGCCGTGACACAGGGTCCATTAGCGGCCGGCGGTGGAGGAAATGTGCAGCCCGCAACAACATACGGCGTCGTCATCAGCACCGTGGGCTGGCCACTGACCGTCAGACGCGGATTCGGCGCAGTGGGTTGCGCCTGACCCGCGTGCGAGCACATCACCTGTGCGCCGACGTGAACTAGGAAGCCTGGCATAAGTTGAAATGTGATTCGTAACTCGTGATTCGTGATTTCATATGATGGTCAATGCTCCGTTGTTCACCGTCACCGTTGGCCCGATCATCGTGATCGATGCGCCTTTTCCGTTTTGAATGTAGATACCGCTGTCGTTCACGACGATCATCGCGCCGGTCGTGCTCTTCAGAATGATCCCACCAGTCGCTGGGCTCGGCGGCATGTCGCTAATCATGAAGGTGTGTTGCAACAGCGATTGCATGACGATGTTCGGATCCGCCGGGTTTCCCGCCTTGGCGAGCGTTGGGATGTCCGAAGTCGTGCCCCAGCGGCATCCCGCCCAGATTGGATAATCCTGATTACCAGCTTCGAATTCGACCCACACACCTGCGCCGATCGGCGGCACGAGGTACACACCCATCGGCGGGCCAGTCGGTCCCGCGAGCGGCACGCACGGCTCGGCCCAGCTCGACGGAATCGCGCCGAGCACATCCGGTACGGTAAGCATTAATCTCCCGCGCAACTCAGGGTCCACATTGTTCAGGACCGTGCCACGATATTTGCCGAAATATTTTTCGCTCATGGTAAGGAAGGCACGAGCGGTGTTTGTGAAATCAAACCGTCGCGCGAAAGGGTGAAATTCTGTTTGTATTCGCCGCGCTTGAGATTGTGCGTGACGCTTTCGACGTAATACATACCGTCGTAGGAAATTCCCGCGCCGCGCACGCCGACGAGCAGGCGTGCGCGCAGGATGCTCCCGTAACGCGGCACGCTCAGCGAGCCGTTGCCATTGATCGCGTCCGCGCCCTCGCGCAACAGGCCGAACGCGCGCTTGGCTGCATCGGCGGGCGGCAGCTTCGCCATGTTGTTGGAAAATCTTATCTTGGCCGGCGGGGTCAAGCGCAGCCCAAGCGGAGGCTTGAACACGTCAATATTCGGGAGCGGAATTGGAATTGGAATTCTCTTGAAGATCGGATCGAGAATCGTGATCACCGTGACTTTTTTCGATAGGCCATCGAGACTGAAACTCAAAGACTCAA
>JBARMF010000413.1:0-3093 GCA_049802315.1 Candidatus Udaeobacter sp. | reverse complement strand
GCACGATATCCGTGCAGGAAATCGCGCATGACTCGCAGCAACGTGCAAAACTCTGCGAACCGCGAGTTTGGGCCATCCAGGAATATTTCATCAGCGCGCTGCGGCGGAGTAACAACCGCCGCTGCCGGCGAATCCTGCGCGGGCTGCATCGAAGTTTCACTCGCCATTAACGCTCAGCGGCCGCTCCACAGCACTTCAATATTTCCGCCGCATATGACTCGGCAGAATGTTTAGCTCGCTGCGGTACTTGGCGACGGTGCGTCGCGCAATGGGAATGCCGCGCTCGCTCAAAATCTCGACGATCTCGTGATCGCTCAAGGGCGCGCTGCCACTCTCATGCTTCACGAGCTCGAGGATGGATTGCTTCACGCTGGTGTTGCTGAGCGATTCGCCCGTCGCGGTTTGATAGCCACCTGTGAAAAAGTATTTCATCTCGAATACGCCCTGCGGCGTGGCCATGTATTTGCCGGACACCGCGCGACTAACGGTGGTCTCATGCACGCCGACGGTTTCGGCGACTTCCGCCATCGTCATCGGCTTCAAATGCGATGGGCCGTGCTCAAGGAAATCGTGCTGCCGGGAAACGATCTGCTGCGCGATATTCATGATTGTTTGTTGCCGTTGATGGATCGACCGGATCAGGAATTTGCCGCTGCGGATTTTATCCCGAATATAATTTTTGACGTCGCTGCCATGCGTATCGCCAGACCCAATGATGTCCTTGTAGAGATTGCTGATCCGCAGATGCGGGATCTGCTCGTTGTTGAATGCGATCTGATATTCGCCGTCCACCTTTTCCACGACTACGTCCGGCAGCACGTAATTCTGCGGCGCCGCGGCGAAAACCTGGCCGGGGCGCGGATTCAGTCTCGCGATGTTGTCGGCGGCCCTTTGCACCTCCTCGACGCTGACCGCCATTCGGCGGGCGATCTCCGGAAAGCGATGCCTGCCCAGATCATCCATGTAATCGGCTACGATCCGGTACTCGAGGCTGTCTTCCTTTCCCTGTCGCTGCAATTGGATCAGCAAGCACTCGCGTAAATCACGCGCGCCAACTCCCGTAGGATAAAAAGCCTGGATTAATTCAAGCATCCTTTCGAAATCGTTCTGTGGGATTCCTGAGTTCAGCGCCATTTCCTCCGGAGTGCTTTGAAGAAATCCGTCGTCGTCGATGTTGCCGATGACCAGCTCAGCAGCTTTGCGATCGTCGGCACTGAGCACGGTCTGGTTCAGTTGCGCTACGAGATTTTGCTGGAGCGTTTCCTGGACTGGAATGGAATCGAACAGGAACTGGCGCTTTTCATCTGCTTCCTTCGAACCATGCCGGCCATCGAAGCTGGAGCCGGCCGACTGCGCCATGTAAGCACGCCATTCCTCATCCAAGCTCGCCAATTTCTCGAATTCGTCCTTGAAATTGTCGTCGGCTGACGCTTCAGCCTCGCTGCGTTCGTTGGCGCCTGAATCCTCCGGCAACTCTTCCAGCACGGGATTTGTTTCCATCTCCTGTTGAACCAGGTTGCGCAGCTCCAGCAACGGAGTCTGGAGAATGAGCAGGCTCTGTTGCAGCTGCGGCGACAGAACTTGCTGCAGGGCGAGGCTTTGCCTCTGCTGCATTCCCTGTGCGACCATACGGCGAGTTTACGGGTGTCGTCAGCAGTGGGCAAGCTCAAGGAGCGGCGGCTGTAGGGCGTCTGTGTCAGACGCCGTGGCGTTTCGCAGAAACGCCCTACAATATTTGTCCTTGATCATTCTTGGCAAACATCCAGCTAACCGGCGCATCGAAGGCCAGGATTTGCTCGAAGAGATCCATTGAAGTGGAGCAGGGAATCGCGATGAGATCGGCTTCAAAACCGGGCCGTATTTGGCCCAGCGCATTTTCCTGTCGCAATGCGCGCGCGGGATTTACGGTGACCGTTTGAAAAATTTGTTCCGGCGAAACCTGCGGAAAGTTCTTTTGAAAAACGCGCATCTCATCAAACAAGCTAAGGCTTTCGTTACTCGCGAGGCTGTCCGTGCCGAGGCAAATGTTAAAGCCGAGCGAGCGTAGGCGATCAAATGCGAATGGGCTGTGACCAAAATAGTTGTGACTTCGCGGGCAGTGCACGACCTGAAATTTTGAGTTCGATCGTTCCAACAACTGAAAATCGCTCTCGGTTAATTCGTTCAGATGCACCACGATCCAAGGTGGTAGGGCGCGACCCAGTTTACCCGCCGAGCGCGGGCCGGGCGCGCCGACGAATAATCCCAGCGGCGTTTCATTCCCACAGTCATCCATCAGTCGGCCGATGCTCTTCATGAATTCGTAGAGCGGCCCCGAAGCTTCGCGGAACATCTCCGTCTCTTCGCGCGACTCCGCCAGGTGCGTCGTGAGCAGAATGTGTTCCTGTTGCGCGATCTCCTCGCACCGCCGAAAGAGATCTTTCGACGCTGTAAACAACGCGTGCGGCGCCAGGCCCCACGGCGCGCCTCCTTCGGCTTCGCTCAGGACAAGCTTAGGTTGCGCCCTACCGAGTGATTCAATCGCGGCATCGACAAGCTCGTTCGTGCGCTCCCGCGCGCGAATATCGATCAGTTCCGCAAACCAGCAGGTGCGAATCGGCGGCTGAATTTGAGCGATCAATTCAGGAAAAGCGGTCAAATTCGCAATCGCCGTTGTGCCAAATTTTTTCGCCTCTTCGAATCCGTCGTTAATTGAAGCGAAATAATCCTTCGCCGAGAGCTCCGACTTTGCCGCATTAATCGCTCGGATCCAATCAGTGAAAGACCTCTGTGGCGGGATCTTTCCGCGCAAACAGGTGTAGTCGAGGTGACAATGCGCGTTGATCAGCCCCGGCAGTAACGCTTGTTCGCCGAGGTCGACAGTGTCGCCCGCGTTCCGCGCTTTGACGTCATCAAATCTGCCAACGTCGATGATCCGATTTCCCGAAACAGCGACCGCACCGTTCTCTATGGGCGCTCCGTGCATTGTCACAACAATGCGCGCGCGAATGATCATCTGTGAGCTGTAGCGGCGGTGTCTGACCGACGTCAAATTCCCTTGTAGCCACGGCGCTGTGCGCCGTCATCTATGGTGATGATACTGAAATGCGATAG
>JBARMF010000412.1:0-7446 GCA_049802315.1 Candidatus Udaeobacter sp. | reverse complement strand
GCAGCGAAGCGGCTACAGGGGCTATGGACGAGGCACTGGCGTCGGCCGAGGACGCGGTGTTGGCGTGGCTCGAGTTCCTGGTGGTAGTGTCGCCGTTGGAGAGGCGGTGGCCGTCGCCGTCGGAGATGCAGTGCCAGTAGCTGTCGCAGTTGGGGATGCAGTGGCCGTTGCTGTAGCTGTAGCAGTTGCCGTTGGTGTTGGAGTCGGCGTGCCACCTCCTCCTTGGCAGAACCGCTCTGTCGACGCTGTTGGTACACCAGTGCTATCATAGCCGCCTGTCAGCCAAATCCGTGTTGTGCCATCAGCATCGGTGGCGAAGTTGCGCCGCGCGTTTACGAACGCAGCAACCGGAGAATTTACCATCCAGCTGTTCGCGACCGGATCATAGGCATCCACTTCATTCGAGGGGTTGGGCGCGGTTCTGCCACCGCCCATGACCAACATGAGGCCATTGAAGTTCAGCGCTCTCGTCTCGCCTGTCGCTCGCGGTATTGCGGCTATGGTGCCGATAGTATTCGCCACCGGGTTATAAACAAAGGAGTTTGTAGTATCGGTAAGAGCGCCAGCCGTGATATCGCTGCCGCCGCCTGTGTAGATGAGGCTGCCGATAGTCGTCGTGGGTATGTAGCCGAGCGGAACTGGCAGGACACTACTCTTCTGCACCCAGGCAGCCGGACTGGGAGTAAACTCCCAGATCTCGTTGGTCCCTTGTCCGCCGTTCGTAATGGTGTCGAATCCGCCCAGGATATAAAGCTTGTTGTTGAGGACTGTGAAGCCACCGGGCAGAACCATTCCCATGACAGCGGGCCAGGGAGCAGCAACCGGACTGATCACATCGCTAACAGGGTTGTAGCGGAATACGCGATCGGCAATGTCCGGTATGGTAACCGCGCTACCTCCTACACAATAAATGTATGGCGTTCCAGCATCGGTGAGAACACCGCAAGCCATGTTGTTGACGTGGTTGTCAGGATAGGTGGCCGACTTCGTGGTCCAGGTGTCGGCAACCGGGTCGTATTCAAACGGGTGAGTGAATTCGCTCCCGGCGGAATCGCTGCTGCGGCCTCCCATAGCGTAAAACTTGCCATTGGCCTGGAAGTAAACGCCAGTAAGGCGTGCACCAACACTGGGGAGGTCTGGGCCCGCAGACCATCCCGACGGCGTGCAACCACCCGAAACATTGACCACGCCGGTCATGCCAAGAAGACAATGTGCCAGGCAGTGATATGAATAACTACCAGCATTCGTGAAGGTATGTTGATAGACCGTACCTAGATTGGAGAGGCTGCCCGGAGAGCAATTCGTGTCGTTAGGCGAGCAATATTGTGAATCGGCCTGGCAAGGAGGTCCACTGGTGACGCTGTGTCCGCTACTGCCCCAGGTCCATCGCACCGTGTCACCCACCGAGATGTTGACTGTGTCCGGGTCGAACGTAAACCCTCCACCGGGCCCTACCGCCACATCGACGGTATTGCCGTTAGGCGATGGAATACCGCTCACGGCTGGCCGGCCGTTTTGATCCAATATTCGGATCGGTGGCGCGGCCTGTTTTTGCGCAGGTATACTTGTCCGCCTCTGGCCAGATTCAGCTCGCACCAAAAATCCGAGTGCAAAAATGGCCGTGACCCAAAAAATCAAGCGTGCTGCATTAGATATTTTCATATTATTGGTCCTCTTCTACGCGCCAGCATTCAGGGTATCGTGTGTCGAAACGCAGCTGACACTCTGCGGTTCAATAACCGAAATATTGCGCAGTCGCCCGCGAAGAAGGCAAGCGGAATCCTTCAGCAACAGCGGCAAAACCTATCAACCGTTGCAAGAAAAAGGTAACAGACTTGTTACTTTCGAAGTGTAAGCCGGAAGCTAAGCGATCCAATAGAACCGTGTGAACGTGGTTTAGCACCGCGTCGATGGCACTAATCCCTCGCTAAAATCACGGTGCGCGAGCCCACGACAGAACTCAAGGGGTCGGGCGAGGCGCGGATGTCGGACGCGATCGTGCGACTGGAGTAGCTCGTGGAATCGCCGTCGGTGTAAGAAGGCATCGGTGTCGGCGCCGGTCCGTCGCCGTTGGTTGCCCAGAGAATCGTGCCGTTGTCGCCAAGTGCAATCCCTCGCTTCGCACAGCGAAGCGGCTAGACGCGCTATGGGCGAGGCACTGGCGTCGGCCGAGCGCGCGGTGTTGGCGTAGGTCGAGTCCCTGGTGGTGGTGTCCCCGTTGGAGATGCTGTGGCGGTGGCCGTAGCCGTCCCAGTTGCAGTTGCAGTCGGCGATGGCGTGATGGTTGGGGTTGGCGTTGGGCTTGCCTGAAAGTCGATTTCAATGTTGTCGATCCCGAGGATCCAAGTGCCGAGACTGGGATAAGCGAATCCAGGCTTGTAAAAGCCAATACTGGTCAAATCAATGCGATGAAGGAACGGAGACCATTCTGCGTCGGTGCCAGGCGTCCCATCGCCGCGTGTAAATACCCATCCCTCTGGGATCGTCGGGGAATTGGCATCGACCGGGAGTGAATATGTCTGCCAGCCTACGGGTGGATTCGGAAGGTCAGGTAAGGTATATGTCGCGTCGTAATTGACGTTAAATCCAGTCTCATCCATCTGTAGCAGCTCGAGCGTAACCGCCCGATCGGTCGCCCAGGTAGCAACCTGAATGACGTTCAGATCGACAATTATGCTGGTAACACCCAGCCTCGTCCAGTCCCCGGTATAGATACTGTCGATCTTGTACGGGTCGGGAACTCCCGGTTGAAAACGCGTTGAAATGCTTGCCCATGTCGGTATAGCGCTGCTAAAGCCGCCCTGCTGAAGGTAAGCCCCCGGGTTTCCGCCACTAGTCTCGATAATTCGAGGCACACCCACACTGCAGTGCCATAGACCTACATCGGTCCCATCTTCGTACGTTTCAACGAACGTTTGGGTCTGACCCGCCGGCCTGAAGCGGGCACTAGTCCCTTCCGAGCCATCATTGCTCGCGCCGAGAACAGCTACGCTCAGCGCAATGAAAAGAAATGTGATTACTGATTTTTGCATTTTCTTATTTATTGTTCCATTGGGTTCCCTGATCGGTCAAGTCGCACGCGAACTATAACACGATGAACATCCCCTTATTTCCAGGCTCGTTCGTAGCGGTAATGATTAAAACTTGCACGAATTACATCTATTTCGGCGCTCGCGCTGATAACGTTGCCTTTGAACTAATCCGCTCGTTACGCCGACCGAGTAGGACGCGACCGTGGAGTAGGCATTGGTTGCGGCGTAGGGGTCGCTCTGGGTAGGGCGTAGGAATCGATGTTGAAGTGGGAGATGGAGTCGCGGTTGCAGTTGCGGTCGCGGTCGGAGTAGGTCTAGGCGTTGGTGTCGGGTAGCTATTGGTGCTTAACGGGACGGCTCAAGGGGAATAGTTGGGCGAGACGGCGGTGTGGGACGAGCCCTCGGCGTCGGAGTAGGCCTCGGTGTCACGAGTAGGGGTAACTGTTGGAGTGGCACTCGGTCGTCCGGAGAATCAGTCCTTGCTCCCCCACAGCAACTCCTTGAGTGGCATCGAAAAAATAGACGGCGTACAATGCGTTCGTTGTGCCTGATGTCAGCGGCGACCACGTCATGCCGGCGTCCGTGGTTTTAACAACAGTACCGGCATCGCCCACGACAAAGGCGATTCCTGAATCGAGCAGATAGACGCCGTTCAAGTTGTTCGTTGTTCCAGAATTTGCAGCCGACCATTGACCAAAGGCGGTTAGGCTCGAGTAGGAAACGATTCCTAACGTTAGAAGAAGTATTTTTCGTACAATGTCATTCTGAGCGGAGCGAAGAATCGGATCAAAGTTGGACGAATCCAAGACCAGAAATAAACAGAGATGTTTCGCTTCGCTCAACATGACAGCCCATTTATAGGCGTATCTAATGCCTTCCTTCCGAGAAAACGAAGGGCGCTATCGTTTTTTTTGACCGATTTCTTGAAGCAGCTCTATCTGGATCTGCTGAATTTCGAATAACCGGTTATATTGACGGCGCAAGAGATGGTCGAGTTTCTCGTGCAAATGCCGAATCTCGAGTTCCGCTTTCAAATTCACCTTGTAATCATTTTCCGCCCGCAACCGGTCGCGCGCCTCGGAACGGTTTTGACTCATCATGATAACCGGCGCCTGCACCGCAGCCAGGCAGGAGAGGACCAGATTTAGCAAAATGAATGGATACGGGTCGAACGCGCGTGTCGCGAGCATGACGCAGTTCATGCCGATCCAGACGAGGATCACTGCCCCAAACATAATCAGAAATTTCCAGCTGCCGCCGAACTCGGCGATCTGATCGGAGAGCCGTTCGCCAAACGTGAGTTTCCTATCGAACTGTTTAACGATGTCGCTCGAAAGAATCTCGTGCTGTTCCAGGCTTTCTATGACTTCCTGGTCGAGCGCGGAAAGCTCGCCGATCTCGTCTTCCAAGACTTCCTTGACGTACTCCTTCCGAAATTCGCCCAGATCTTCGAAGCAGATGAACGCTTTGCTGTCGAGGTCGGGCACTTTCTTTTTGATGAACTCCAGCAGAGACGGCCGAATCAATTCGGCGATCATTCCGCTGTTCGGCGACTTCGATTTTTTACAAACATGGCAGACGAGTGGTGTGGTGCTCATCGGGATTCGCTGCCGAATTAAACCGCTTCCGCACGACTTGTCGATTCCATCTTGAATAGACGGCAAGTACCGACACAAAAGCTGCCTCTCCCTTGGGATCGCGATCGGGCGAGAAGATGAAGGTGAGCGATTGGACGAGCATCGTTCTCAATCCTAAGCTCACGCGATGGAAGAAGCGGAAGTCCCTCTCGAACATCTGCACGAACAGGTGCATCACACTGCCGAACTCAGCCGCGAACGCTGGTTTTCATGGGTGGCGCTTAGCACTGCTATTCTCGCAGCTCTCGCTGCCATTGCCGGGCTGCTCTCGGGCCGACACGTAAACGAAGCAATGATGAGCCAGATCGAAGCGTCCGACAAATGGAGCTATTACCAGGCGAAAAGTATTAAAGCTTCAGTCCTCGACGCGAAAATCGCGCTGTCGGGCACGCCATCGGAAGAAGATCGGGCCAAAGCCGCACGCTACGATAAAGAGCAGGAAGAAATAAAATCCGAAGCCGAACACAAGGAAACCGCTGCGAAAGCAAATTTTCACCAGCACGAAGTATTCGCGAGCGGGGTGACAATGTTTCAAATCGCAATTGCGATTGCCGCGATCTCTGCGCTTACACGAAGACGTCCGTTCTGGATTGTAAGCTTACTTTTTGGCGCAGCCGGGTGCGCCTTTCTCGTCCTCGCCGCGATCACAAGATAGGAGCAATTCTCCAAATCCGAGAGACCGCACAGTACCAACAGGATCTTGCAGCGCCGAAACAAATTTGGAAGGCGTTCGCCGCGGCGAACGCCTCTGTACGTTCTTCATCTGAACCGGGGCGATTGGGGTCAATCGCTACCTGATTGCGGAGCCGCGGCCCCGTGCAGGGCAGTGCGCAAACGATCGAGAAAAGGAACCTGCCGGGACTTTAATTTGCGTCTGGCGTCTTTATCGGAGAAAAAGCACGCCCGATCGACTTCTGGAAAGCTTTGATGTTTTCCGGAACGCGGTGGCCATTCCAGTTCGAACAGATTTGATTTGCACTCGAACGGTTCCGGCAAATTTCCTTCGAACGCCCAGGCGTGCACAATCTTGCCGCCTTTTTGCTGGATCCAGCCAAGCTCAATCCATTGTCCACCATTTTCAGGAGGGCATCCTACTTCCTCTTCAAATTCAATTTGAGCGCGCGTCAGTAAATCTTCTCCGGGAGCTGCTTCACCTTTTGGAATTGTCCATACTCCTTCATCTTTGCCGACGAAGAATGGTCCGCCCGGGTGCGCCAGCAGAACTTCTATTTCATCGTTAGTGCGCCGAAACATAAGCAGACCGGCACTGATCCGACTTCGGGGAGGCTTAGCGTTTTTAGGCATGCCGTCATTTTGCGCCGGTGACGCGCTGGATCGGCTTCGTGAGGGGCGCGTTTTCTTTTTTGCCGCCCCAGAGATGAAATGTGTATGTGAAAACTATATAACCAAACAGATCGTGATTCGGGCCGTTGCTAACGTACAGCGCGGGGTTGAACTGGAAGTCTGGTGTGACGTTGCATGTGAAACCGATGGTCGACGAGTTTTCAGAGCCGCTTTGGAAATCGACCTGCACGCGCCACCTCTCGTTGAAGTCGTAGGCGTAGCCGAGGATTGCTTCGTTTTTGTACCCGGCATGAATCGCCCCGGCGGCTACCTTGTTATGTTCTCCCCAATAACCAGCTTCGATATAGGGTTGAGGATCTACATCGAGGTGGGGCGACCAATTCACGAATCCAATTGAAAGAAGCCACGGTTCTTTCCGTAGCAATCCGATTTCCGTCCCGAAAATCCATTCGTCCGGTTCGAATCCGCGAAAGACTGCTACCTCGGCGAACTTTGTCAGGCCCAACTCGGCTTGCAATTGATATGGGTTTGCAATCCGCTTGTCCTGGATTTGCAAACTCAATGAAAGATCCCCTTCCGGTTGCAAATCCGGTGTCACGATTTGGCTCAAACCTTTTGTCGTGGCGAAAGATCTTGGACCGCTCGCGAACATGCCAAACATGATCACTGCGATGACGAGAGAAAGCCTGGCTGTAATGTTCATAGCCGTGTCCATTGCTTAACCGCGCGAGTAAAACCGTTGTTTTCGAATTTGTCGATTCCGCGTTGAACGCGCTCTGGTATATCTCCTGCTTTGCTCGCGTTTCTCTTCCGTTTCTCTTAGTATTGTCGGGATTCTCTTGTTGTCATTCTGAGCGAAGCGAAGAATCTCTGATCATTTCTCGTTAAGGCGCGCTAAGGCAAGAGCCAGAGATGTTTCGCTTCGCTCAACATGACAGGTGAGCGTGACACAACGCGTAGACTTTCGGGGTTGAACACGCGCTGCGCGATTTTAAGCTTGTCTAAATGCGCGTACTCGCGATCGACGCTTCCCTGCGCAACACCGGTGTCGCAATCGTCGACGCAAACAACGGCAAACCGCAGTCTGTCTATTTCGGGACCATTCACAATAAGAGTGCGATGCGTCCTTCATCCTGCCTGGTCTCCATCCGCGATCGGCTCGCCGAATTGATTCGCCAGCACGCACCGGATTGTTGCGCGCTCGAGTCGGTCATTTACGTGCAAAGCTATAAGACCGCTATCATCCTCGGCGCGGCGCGCGGCGCGGCCATTCTCGCCGCTGCCGAAAAAGGATTGCCGGTATTCGAATATTCGCCAAAACGAATCAAGCAATCCGCCGTCGGGCGCGGCGGCGCCGGCAAGAATCAGGTCGCGTTCATGGTGCGCGTTCTGCTGGGTCTAACCGAAACGCCGGATGCCGATGCTGCAGACGCGCTGGCGATCGCGCTTACTCATCTGCGCATGCATGAAGC
>JBARMF010000411.1:0-3483 GCA_049802315.1 Candidatus Udaeobacter sp. | reverse complement strand
GGAATCGCTTTACGCGCATTATCCCGGTCTGATCGTGATGACACCGGCCACGGTCGAAGACGCTTACACGATGTTGATAGAAGCCGTGGCAATCGATGATCCTGTCGTTTACTGCGAACACAAATATATCTATTACAATCTCAAGGCCGACAAATTGCCAGACAAAGGTCTGCCCACTGGACGTGCGCGTATTGCTCGCGAAGGGCGCGATCTTACGATCGTAAGCTACAGCGCAATGACGCAGGAATCTTTAGCCGCTGCTGAGGAACTCGCGCGCGAAGGTCTCGAAGTCGAAGTTGTGGATCTGCGCACGGTTAAGCCGTTGGACACTGACACCGTGCTTGCATCTGTGGCGCGCACTGGCCGCTTGCTTTGCGTCGGCGAATCATTTCCATGGGGCGGCACGAACGCCGAGGTCATTGCGCGGGTGACTAGCCAGGGCTTTCATCTCCTCGATGCCGCGCCCCGACGTCTGAACGCAAAAGACACACCGATTCCGTATCATCCAAATCTTTGGAGTGCGCACCGGCCGAATGCGAAAAACATCGTCGCAAAGGCGCGTGCATTATTACGAGAATAGATTTATGCCACGGGTAAACTGTCATCTTGAGCGAAGCGAAGCGCAGTCGAAAGATCCCGCAGAATTACGTTTAAGGTTGCGCAACGGGATTCCTCGACTTCGCTCGGAATGACTGAGTAGCTATGCCGCAAGTTCCGATCATCATGCCGCAGCTTGGCGAATCAATCGCCGAAGCCACCATCGTCGATATCAAAGTCAAACCTGGCGACGAAGTTGTGGACGATCAGGAAATCATCGACGTCGAGACGAACAAAGCGGTCATGGGTGTAACTACGCCGTGCAAGGGCAAGATCGGCGAGATAACGGTGCAGTTGAAGGAAACGTATCCCGTGGGCGCAGTGCTCGGCTACATTGAAGCAAGCGAACAAGACGCTGCGCGCTTTGCTAAACACGCTCCGACGCCACCGCCGCAAGAGGAAGTCGCGGAAGAAATTCCTGTGCGCGCCGATCAGGAAATAAAAGTAGCGCATGCGTCCCGCTTGCGAGGAGGGGACGGCAACCGGGACGGTCGCTCTACTTTGCCCGTGCCAGCGATCACGAAAGGCGCAACTTTCATGTCGCCGCGCGTACGCGCACGCATGGCTGAATTGCAGCTGACGACCGCTGATCTCGCAGGGATCATGGGAACCGGGGCTGGCAACCGGGTGACGATCAAAGACCTCGAAAGTTTTCTGCACAAGATCGAGAGCCAGACGACGCAGGAAGCTTCAAAGATTCGCGCGGGTGTGGCCGATGCAATGCGCCGGAGTTGGACACGTCCTCTTTCAACAATCGGGTCATCAGTGAATCTCGATCCGGCGCTGCAAGCTCGCCAATCGCGCGATCCGAAACCCGGCCTCGGCCTTTACGCGTTGCGCGCGCTAGCGCTTGCGCTGGCGGAAAATCCAGCCGCAGCGGCGAAATTCATTGGAAACCGCGTGGTGCAATCGAATTCGATCGACCTCGGAATCGCGGTGGAAGCCGAAGACGGAATCATGGTGCCGGTCATTCGGAGCGCAGAAAAAACTTCACTTGCCGATCTCACGACGAAATACAAGGAATTGATCGAACTCGCGCGACAGCGGCGGATTTCGCCTGACATGCAGGCCGGTGGCATCGCCACCGTTTCCAACTTTGGCATTTTCGGAATGGAATGGGGCACGCCCATTCCTCTGCCCGATCAAACGTTGCTGCTCGGCCTCGGTATGGGCAAAAAAGTTCCGTCATGGGACGAAGCGAAAAACCAATTCGTCCCAAGAACGGAAGCGCAAATCACGTTAAGCTTCGATCATCGCAGCGTCGACGGCGGCGGAGCCAGCCGTTTGCTCAAGCGCGTGATCGAACTACTCGAAAATCCGAAAGAACTCTGAGCGCAGCCTTTGTCATAAGAAATCAGGGACGGGATTTCGTTGCAGTCGAGAAGAGTAACGCCAAGCGGCGGCAAGACCGAGTAGGACGATCAAGCCGCAGACAGCAGCGAGACCCCCTCCCCACATCAACCAAGCTGGTCTATACACAACCGTAAGCAGCCCATGCGTGCCTGAGGGAACCTCCAAAATGGGAAACAATCCGCGATAAGATGTGATGGCGAGTTTCTGATCCCCGATGCGCGCTTTGTATCCTCGAAAATAAGGACGCGAAAAAGTCAGAAGTGCAGACCGACCACCGGCTGGGACGTCAATGTTTGCTTCCACCAAATTTCGGGAGTCATTAATCTGTGAGATCGTTGCCGACGCAAATGCCTCGTTAGGCCGCGAATCTATTGAGGTGACGGAGCGCACGTGCGAAAACGGCGCACTGCGCCGATGAAAGATATTGCCTTCTTCGGTTGAAACGACCAATTCCCATTCAGAACTCGGCTGCGGCGCGATGTCGACTTCCCGTGCAACGACGATCCCGTCCACGCCCATCAAAGCTAGCTGGCCATCTCTGCCGGCATGATCATTCAGCAAATGGGCTCCGACATCGGGATTAATTTCGCCATGAATGCTGGTTTCAAATTCACGCGCGACACCTGCGGGGCGGATCGGGCTGTAGCCATTGATGAATCGCAATCCTGCCCACATCGAAGTGCTCCCCGGTCTTAGCGTTCGGCCAACCGGTTCGGGTTTGTTTGCTGTACAATACGTAAGCTCCGCCCATGGATACACACTAAGGTAAAGCCGCTGCGGATCGAGCGGCGCAGGTTTGAGCAGTTCTTGGGAAAAATTGTAGCGCGGCACTCCGCAGTTCGTCGGAATGCAGAGATACGTGGCGAGGAAAGCGCAAAAGGTGATCACGACGAGTGCCCAGCAGCCAAATTCGGAACCGCGCAACAGGAACTCGAAAGACAACCAAACCACAGCCAGTCCAATCAGAATCCAAGTGAGAGGGAAAGCGTATCCGCCAGTCATGTCGAAGATCAACGCCGCGACGCCTATCAAGACGACAAGTCCAAGCGCCGCTGTAGCCGGGGTCGGTGACCCCGGCTTTAAACGCAAAGCTTCTGCCGCGCAAATCGCTAGTACGAGATGGAAAAATGGCAGCCAACGAAAACTCCAACGGAACATGCCGGCGGTCGGAATCATGCAAAGTAAAAGCACGAGCAACAGCAGTACGATCTCCCATTTGATTTGCCTAACGACCATCCGCGGACGCCAGATCAATGCGGCGACAAGTGCGGCGGGAGCCACCAAGCCGCAAGCCAATTCCGCAGCCGTATGTGGGCGGCCGCGCGAGGAAAAATCAGTCCAGTTCACAGTCCAAGATGGCAGAACTAATCCAGGCAGCGCCGCGGGCGGAACGCGCCATTGCCAATGCGCCACGGCGGACTGCAACTCGCGTGCTGAACCCTGGACCAGGTCAAGCAGTGCGAGCCATGCGGGCGCGGAAAGCCCGAAACCCAGAGCGACACCGAACAACATCGGCAACACTGCAAATATGGG
>JBARMF010000410.1:0-3763 GCA_049802315.1 Candidatus Udaeobacter sp. | reverse complement strand
CGGCGAGGCAGTTTGCACAGTTGGATTGATCATTTGTCCGGTCGCATCGTGAAGATTTCCCGTAAGCGCCGCGGCCACGAACAATGCCGAAAATCCAGATCGATTCATTTTTAATCTCCGAGCATTAAACATCATAAATACCTCGCAGTTGCAAGTTTTGACTGCAACGTCCTCAAACTTGTTGAGGCAATCGTCAAGATTATTCTGCTCGCAAGCGGTGCGACGGTCAGAACCGATCAGTGTGAACGACGCCGAAGGTTTTGTTCTCCGGTTGCAATGCGCAATCTGAAACCTAGAGTCTGAATCTTCGCCGGGGTCTTAGCTCAGTTGGTAGAGCGCCTCAATGGCATTGAGGAGGTCAGGGGTTCGAATCCCCTAGGCTCCACCCCATTTTGATTCATCAATTGGGCATCGACTGCGAATGCGACGGAGACTCTCGCGCAGCCGGTACTCAACTGAGAATCGATTAAGAGATCGCACAATTAGCGGATCGCGAGCAGCGGCGTCTGGGCCAATGATCGGCGCGACAACGGGGGCCACACCTAACTGGAACGGTCCTCCTGGCTCGGGCATTGCGGGAAAACTCGCAGCAGGGTCACCTGGCTGACTGAGACGAATTTGTTTAGATGTAAATCCATATCCATGCAGGGCGTCGCCCGACTTGTTAGTCTGTTCAGCCACTTTATTTATACTTCGACGTCGCGTTGGCTAACCGTCGTTAAGAGTTTACAAGTAACAACTGCGTTACCTTTCCTGAACAGCTATGACAGTTGATTGCTGCGATGTTAGTGGCATGAAAACAACAGTCGATGGTACAGGAAACGGCTCTAGTAGGGACGAGAATCCCCCTCTAGAGGATAACTACAAAAAAACCCGGAAACGATTCATTAGTCGTCGTTCTTTCTTGAGTAAAACGATCGCACTGGGAGCAGGAACCGTCGGCGCAGGACTGTTGAGCGGCGTCCGAGCCGCAGAGGCAGGTTCCAGTCTTTCACCAGGAGACGCGGCGCTACTTCGCTTCCCAGCTGCTTTGGAGATTCTTGAGGCCGACTTTTGGATTCAATACAACGAACTCGGCGGCATCCCGGACGACGAAGTCCCAGGAGGCCATGGCAATGAAGCCTACATCGACGCCTTGGAGGTTATTGAGGATGAAATGCAAGACTACATCCATGACAACACCGATGATGAGATCACTCATCACAAGTTCCTCAACGCGTACCTGATTTCCAGGGGAGCGGCTCCTGCAGTTCTGAACAGGTTTCGCACTCTGATGGGTAGCACCGCGACGGGAGTTAATCGGGGCAAGATCGGACAAAGGCTCACCAACCTGACGCAACTTACCGTCGATACCAGCTGGTGGACCCGTTATCGCGACGACAGTCATAACCCGGATCTTGATCCAAACCATGTCTTCCCGCAGGCGGTGCCGAGTCTGGCCATGAATCAGCACACGGCCATTCCGCGAACCGATGCCGATACAAGCAACCCCAATTTCCTACAGGCGATTGCGAATACTGCGGCATTCCATTTCCCGACCATCGAACAAGGTGGCAGCAGCCTTTACCCATCACTGGCGCAAAGGGCCACCGATGTGGAAGTGCTGCGTATCCTGATGAGCATCGGACCTACTGAGACGATGCACTTCCAAACCTGGTCGGATGTGGCCGGTAATGCGCCGCCCTTAACGGCTGTTGATCCCGTGACTGGTGTGTCGGTGACATTCCCGGATCTGGAGGTGGAAAATGAGCTCTTGGACAAGGCCCTGATCATGCCAGAGCCATGTCCGTTCCTAAGTCGAAGCCTTCCCATTGTTTCGGTCATTAGACCGACCAACACCGAGGGCGCAGCCATGGGGGCATTGCAGTTCCTGACGGCCATGGGTCTTTTCGTCGGTCAATCGCCAGCGTTTTTCGCGTATATGACCCAACTGGCACAACAAGCCGACGCTGCCACACGGGGTGTTTGAGAGATACCCGTCGACTCAACACGCCGAATCGAAGGTAAGGGTTCGAACCCCGCCTTCGTACTCCGAATAAGCAGATTCATTTCCGCCAGCGACGGCTTGTTCTCGAATGCCTGGCGGACGATTTTCTCTTTTACAAGAATGCTTTTCGGGGAACTATCCATTGTTCCGCGGAAGTTGCGCAACATCGCTGGCCGTGCGGGTTTCCATCTGACGCTGGCCTTTCCATGCACACAATAAACTCGATCCTTATGCAGGCGCCGAAGGCAATGATCTTCGAAATAGCAGCAAATTTGGAACTGTGGCCAAAAATTTTGCCGCATTATCGCTACATCCGATTTCTGGAGCGCGGGCACGATCGCAATTTGGTGATTATGGCGGCCACGCGTTCCGGCATCCCAATCTCCTGGACCTCGGAGCAAATCATCGACCGCGACAAGTTCGAAGTTCATTTCCATCATTTGAAAGCCTGGACAAAAGGAATGCGTGTCGTTTGGACGTTTTCCGAAAGCGGGAGTGCCGTGCTCGTAGCGATTTCACACGATTTGCGGTTCCGCTTTCGCCCGCTTGCGCCAATCATGAATCCAATCATCGGCGATTTTTTCATCCACAACATCGCCAACAAAACCTTGCACTGCATGAAAGCTTACGTTGAGGCAAGGGCAGACAAGGTGACGGCATGAGCCCGCCTACGCCAGAGGCTACGGCGCGGCAGGCTCGAAGACGCGCGGTCATTACAGGTATCGGACCGATCACATGCATCGGTACCGGCGTGGATCGGTTTTGGGACGGAATCCTCGCAGAAAAAAGCGGCATCGGCAGCATCACAAGCTTCGATCCGACTGTGTTCCATGTGCGATGCGCGGGCGAAATTCGCGACTGGAACGCCGAAGATCACTTTTCGCCGCAGCGCCTGAAACGGCTCGATCGTTACGCTCAATTCGCAGTCGTCTCTGCAAGGCTCGCGCTGGAGGACGCGCGCATCGAATACTCTCGCGAAAAGCCGCAGGATCGCGTGGGCGTTAGTTTCGGCACCGCGCTTGGCGGCGTCTGCAAAGCCGAGGAGCAATACATTAGATATCTAAAAAAAGGCGCGCGTGGCGTTCAACCCACTCTTGCTGTCCAGGTGTTCGGTGGTTCGGCGCATTCAAACATTGCAATCGAATTCGGCTTTCGCGGCGTGGGCACGACAAATTCAAACAGTTGCGCCAGTGGCACAGTCTCGGTCGGCGAAGCGTTGCGTTACATTCGCGACGACTTTGCAGATGTAATTGTGGCCGGCGGAGCGGAAGCACCACTGACTGCGATCACAATTGGCGCATTCGACATCATCAAAACAATGAGCAGATGGCCGGGTGATCCGACTCTGGCATGTCGCCCATTTGATGCGCTGCGCGATGGATTTGTCATGGGCGAAGGCGGCGCTTCGCTCGTTGTGGAAGAACTGGAACACGCGCGTGCTCGGGGCGCGCGCATCTACGCGGAGTTGTTAGGCTACAGCTTGAATAATGACGGCTTCCACATGACGACGCCACTCCCGAGCGGTGAATCGTGCATTCGCGCGATGCGCGAAGCGCTCGCGGATGCGCAATTGATGCCTGAGCAGATCGACTACATCAATGCACACGCCAGTTCGACGCAGCTCAACGACAGCGCGGAAACGGCGTCGATTAAACGAGTGTTCGGCGACCATGCGCGGCGCATTCCGGTAGGCGGGACCAAGGGTTATTATGCGCATCCGCTCGGCGCGACGGGCGCAATCGAAGCGGGCCTTTGCGCACTTTCGTTGGATCGGCA
>JBARMF010000409.1:0-5581 GCA_049802315.1 Candidatus Udaeobacter sp. | reverse complement strand
GCTCCGTCCGATCTTCACGCAAAGGCCACCGGTGTAGACACAATCGAACTCACCTGGCACAACAATACTGGCGGCCCCACCAACTTCGAGGTTGAGCGGGCAACAAGCGGAACTAGTAACTACTCTGATATAGGCCAGACAGGGGCAACCACCTTAACGGATAACAAACAGTTAGAGGCCGTTGTTAATGGGCTGGTTGACGGCTTGGTCGAGGGCAGGACCTACTTCTATCGAGTGAGAGTTAACATACCGAGCAATCCTTTCGGAGGCGCTCCTTGCCCCGAAGTCAGGACGACCACTCTTCCGGCGACCCCAACAAGTTTGGCCGCCACGGCTGTTGATGCGACTCATGTCAAACTCAGTTGGAACAACGCTTCGGCGACTGCCAAGAAATTCATTGTCGAGCATCGTCCTTCTCCCACGAGCGCGTGGGACTCGAAGCCGGTTTATGCTGGGCCCGAGACAGTCGTACCGAACGGCACGTCGTCAGCCCCCAGCATAACACCTGGAGGCAATGATGAGTTTCGCGTCACCTCCGTTGTCGGCAATGGCTATGACGATAATGTTATCAAGGACGTAGAGTCTGTTCCGTCGGCCCCAATCAGCGGCGTAACTTCGATCCCGATACAGCCAGCATTCAAAACGGCTTACGACGAAGGTTCGCTCACAGCCGACGCTCCGTTTGGACCGAACGAAACCCTTGTCCAGCGAATTCCCGCGGCTAATCTGCAAAATAGTGGAGCTAAGTTAAGGATAACTCTTGCTAAAACAACTACGGACCTTGTGATTGATAAGATCACCGTTTCCCAGGTAAGACCTGGCGGTAAAGCCTATGACTCAGCTAACGATCTGAAGGAGGTTACGTCTGGAGGTGGTCAATCCGGAGTGTCTCTCAAAGCGATCGAGCTACCAAAAGTCCTGGATGTAATCGACTATAACCTGGACCGTACGAAGGATCTGCTCATCGCGTTCCACATCCCAGGAGACTCTTTTTCTTGTCGCGAGAAGACTGTCATCGGAGCTAAGATGTTTCACAAACCGAGCACGAACGAGGCGGACAAACCAGCAGCGTTCAATCGCGCTGTCGGCTATGCGACGGTGCTCGGCCCGACACCGCCGGGCACCGGCGGGGTTTATCTTGTTAGGGCAATTGAAGTGATGTGATTTTCGGTGCGCCGATTTCAAACTCGTTGATCAGGAAAAAACGGGCGAACGCGCAACGTCTCTCACACTAAAAGGAAGCTGCCACGCCTCTAGTAACGAGAACATTGCAAAATTAATAACCAGGAAGCGGCAATTAAGCTGACGATCACCGCGATAAGTCGATTAACACGAATGGAAAAAGCGATGTCCGGCTCTTCGCGCAGGGGTTCAAGAAAGAAGCGCCCCGCGCCATACCACGCAAAGCCACCGAGCGCGAGTGCTCCGGCAGCGTGGGGTTTGTCGAAGAGGTAAATAAGCATCCCACCCGCAAGAGCTATCCAACCGATCTCCAGTAATTGAACTGGAATTCTTTTTTTCCGTTCTCCTCTGTGATTGTGCCAACGGAAAGCGAAAGGCTTTGAAGTTTCCCTTCCTCCGCAGCAACCATTGCAGAAGCAACCGAGGCGTGTCCAGAGGGCACCCACCACCATGGAAATCAGCAGGTAGTCCCAAAACATTCCGAATGGCAATCGGAGAATCCTCGCCGCCAGCGGTGATAGAAGGACTATAACAACCAGCCCGCCGAACAAACCAGCGCCTCCCAGGGACGTGTTCCAAGCGCTTTGAAAGAATCCCCCTCCTCGGTACCGCCGGGCAAAAAGCATCAGGTGGAAATGCCGTGAGCCGATGAGTCCCGCCATCGCACATCCCACGGTGGCGAGCGCCATCGGTATTGGATCGATTCCATTTCTTTCTGCCACCGCTGCGCAAGTCAGTGTGCCGAAATAAATCCCGGCGACGAGACAAAGCTTGAAAGTACTAACGCTGCGCTCGCCAAAGGGGATAACACGTGGAAAACCAAACGGCTTGCAAGAAATCATATCTTTCCGGAACCTCGAATTTCGGCGGCTTTCATTATGCCGAATTGTCATGCTTTTGGTGGCACTGTCACAACTGCCTCAAAATCAAGGTCGCGGAGGGGGTGAGATTCGAACTCACGAGGCCTTTCGGCCTTCCGGTTTTCAAGACCGGCGCGATCAACCGCTCTGCCACCCCTCCGGAAAACTTGGTGACCAGTGATCCGCCTTCGCCAAGGCTACAGTGGACTAGTCGGGTGAAGCGGATCCTATTATAGCGGCATTACTCTGATCTTCCATTACTCCATCACCGCAGACGAATTATGTGGTGGAGTGATGTTAGGATTCGCTGGACATGGTAATATGTTCATGTGAACTTAAATGATGCCGGCGAACAAGAAGTTTAAACCTGTGATCGTCGAAGCGCCGCAGAGCCACGCCGCCAGTCGAGGGCGTGGCGCGTCATGGAGCCCGGCAAACCGATTCGAAAGACTGCACGTTGACCTGACTGACATCGATGTCGTGCAATGCGATCCCGCAGTTGGTCATCCTGAGCGGGGCGAAGCGGAGTCGAAGGATCCCGAGGCAGTACCTTCAGGCAGCGCAGCGGGATTCCTCGACTTCGCTCGGAATGACGAGGGCCTGCGGCGCGAAACCCAGTATTTTCGCGACGGAACGAGAACCATCATTACCCGCAACACAAGTCCGGATGTCGGCTTTGAAACGAGCTTGAATCCGTATCGCGGGTGCGAGCACGGTTGCATCTATTGTTACGCGCGCCCGACTCACGAGTATCTCGGGTTTTCGGCTGGCCTTGATTTCGAGAGCAAAATCATGGTGAAAACCAATGCACCTGAACTGCTGCGACGCGAGCTGGAATCACCGCGATGGCAACCGCAGACGCTGGTGTTGAGTGGTGTGACCGATCCGTATCAACCCGTGGAGCGAAAATTGCAGATCACGCGCGGCTGTCTCGATGTGCTTTCAAAGTTTCGCAATCCTGTGGCGATCATTACAAAGAACCATCTCGTCACGCGCGATATCGATATTTTGCGCGAACTCGCGGCGTGCAATGCCTCGGCGGTCAACGTTTCAGTAACGTCTCTCGACCCTGCGTTGCAACGAATCCTCGAACCACGCACGACCTCGCCGCAAGGTCGGCTCGACGCCATCGAACAACTTCGTGCAGCAAAAATTCCAGTCGGCGTAATGGTCGCGCCAATTATTCCGGGACTCACGGATCATGAGGTTCCGAAGATCCTGGATGCGTGCGCAAAAGCGGGCGCGCAGTTTGCCGGCTACACGATTATCCGCTTGCCATGGGCGGTCGCGCCACTGTTCGAGCATTGGCTGGAGGAACATTTTCCAGACCGCAAAGAGAAGGTGTTGCGGCGGATCCGGCATTTGCGGGGAAACCGGCTGAACAATTCTCAGTGGCACACTCGCATGACCGGAGAAGGAATTTTTGCCGAGCAGATCGCATCGCTATTCAAGGTCGGTTGTCGTCGAGCCGGCATCGGCGCGCGACCGACGCTTTCGTGCGAATCATTTCGCCGATCGACGACTCAGCTTCGTCTTTTTGCATAAGCGGGTCGGCGGCGAAACACGGTTCGAGCGCGATGTTTCGGTGGGATCTGCGCTAGATTCAATCGACCGATGAGCGCACGGCTAAGCGATTATGATTACGTTCTGCCACGGGAATTGATTGCGCAGCGCCCGCTTGAGCGCCGCCAGGATTCCCGGATGATGGTTTTACATCGCGCCGAGCAGAAGATTGAGCATCGGCAGTTTCACGAGCTAAGAACGTTTTTGCAGCCGGGCGACCTCGTCGTGTTAAACGATACGCGCGTGGTGGCAGCGCGACGATTCTCCGATGACAAGGCAGTGGAATTTTTGTTTCTCCAGCGTCTCGGACCAATGCGTTGGAAGTGCATGGTTACGCCCGGCCGCAAGATGCGCGTGGGCGCGACGGCAACGATCGACAATGTGTGTTTGCGGGTCGAGAAAATTACCGCAGACGGCGACCGGATCGTCGCGTTCGACAAAGATGTCGATGTTTATGCCAGTGGTTCCATGCCGTTGCCGCCGTATGTCAATCGGCCCAGCGATGAAACGGACGCGGCACGTTACCAAACAGTTTTTGCTCGTGAGCCCGGCGCCGTTGCTGCGCCTACCGCTGGTCTGCATTTTACGTCCGAGATCTTGAGTGAAATTCCGCACACGTTCGTCACGTTACATGTCGGATCGGGAACATTTCTGCCTGTGCGTTCTGAAAACATTGCGGAGCACCGAATGCATGCGGAGCGTTTTTCCATTTCGCCGGAAGCCGCAGACAAGATCAATAACGCGCCTCGGGTTGTAGCGGTGGGAACCACAGCCATGCGCGTTCTCGAAACAGCAACGCGTAATAACAAAGTGCTTACTCGACAGATTGAACCGCAATCAGGCGAAACCAATCTGTTCATTTATCCGCCGTTTACGTTTCGAGTTGTCGATGCGCTGTTAACGAATTTCCACTTACCGCGTTCGACTTTACTCATGCTGGTGAGCGCGTTTGCTGGACGCGAATTCATTCTTCGTGGGTACGAGGAAGGCGTGCGTGAGCGTTACCGCTTTTTCAGTTACGGCGATTGCATGCTGATCTTGTAATCTTCCTCTTTCTCTGAATCTTCTCGAGCGAAGCAAGCCAAAGCAGAGGAAGAGGAAGCTTGTGACCGGTCATCCTGAGCGAAGCGCAGCGGAGTCGAAGGATCCCGGGGATTTGCTTTCTGTTTAAGCCACGGGATTCCTCGACTTCGCTCGGAATGACGAGCTAGATTGGCTTTGTGTCCGACGAACCAAAAGGCGAGCTGGTGATTCAAACCATCGCGATGCCGCAGGATACAAATCCGAATGGGGACATTTTCGGCGGGTGGGTAACCTCACAAATGGACTTGGGCAGCGGGATTCTCGCCGCGAAGACGGCGCAAGCGCGCGTCGTCACGGCGGCGATGGAAGGAATGTCGTTCCTGCAGCCGGTAAGAGTGGGGGACACCGTCAGGTGTTACGCGCACGTGGAGAAAATCGGACGGACCTCCATGACCATCCCAGTCGAGGTTTGGGTGACGCGTTACATGACTGGCGAAGAACTTCGCGTTACGCATGGCGTCTTTACGCTGGTCGCTGTCGACGAGTCTGGAAAACCAATTCCCGTTAAGCGCGGCAGCGCATAGCCAATGACGAAGCTCGAATGACGAATGACGAAGGAATGACGAACTGGCGAAGGTGTGCGCGCCGATTTCGCACGAAGTGCTTTCGAAGTGCGGCGAGATATCGCCGCTTCCGGAGCGTGTGAGGATACTCTGGGGAGTGCACAATGAACCACAAGGTAATAGCATTTGACGGAGAAGAAACGATGGGCAGCCGATGGATTCGTCATTGGAGCTTCGTCATTGGTTCGTCATTCGTCGTTCGTCATTCGCCATTTTTGTGATGGCGCGCTTTGCTTACCTGTTCGAACGGTTCCCATCGTTCGGACAAACCTTTTGCTATCGCGAAGTAGCGGAGCTTGATCGCCAGGACATCGCGCCGCCGATCTTTTC
>JBARMF010000408.1:0-3157 GCA_049802315.1 Candidatus Udaeobacter sp. | reverse complement strand
ACCCAAAGCCTGCTCGGAGTTTACTCGCCGCGGCGAGTGGCGAGCGGGGCGCTACTTCGGCCGCCGAGTTCGCGATCCGCAGCAGCACGTCGGCGTGGCACGGCTGGTCGAGCGCGCACCAGCAGGCGAGATCTTTGTCGTGCAGGCAATGTCGGATGTCGCGCTCGCTGAAATTGTCAGTGAGGTGCTGCTCGTATAACTCGACGGCTTTTTCGGCCGTGAGCGTTTCGCCGTTCATCAGCTCCGAGCCCACCACGTACGGGTTTCCCCAAACAGTCGGTCGGCCGACGTAGATAGCGTTCGCCGGCATTTTCCAACCTTTCGCGCGGCTGCGCTGGATTCGCTTCGGTTTGCTCATGCGGGCCGTAAAGTCTGGCGCTTGCTTGAAATCTCATCGCCAAAGGCCACGCGCAGATTACTCAGCGCAACGCGCCGGCCGCGACGATCGAGCACGGCGCCGAGCGAGCCGAGCAAAAAGGCCAGCCGATAACAAGCTTTGCGCGACAAAAGTGGAACGAATTCGGTGGCGGATTTGAGCCCCAACCACTTAAGACGGTAGCGAATCCTTTTCCAAACCGCGCGCATCGATACAGTTTACGCACGCTTCGCGCAGGCTGCGAACGCCCGCTCAAGTAGCAATCTAAATCGAGAGAAATCGAAATTCTCAATTGCGAATTCTGATTGCTGATCAAAACTTCGTACGATTCACGGATCACATCCGCAGCAGCGCAAATGTTAATGTTTAAAGCTGCTCGCGTTCCGCCGTAAGGCGACCAGACTGGATAGGATCGCCCGATGTAATTACTGATTGGAAATAGTCGCAGTTGTTCCGTCGATCTTGGTAAAACGAACGGTGAATTTCTCGTTGTAAGTCTGCGCTCTATCCTGAAGAACACTAATCGCCAGCGCTTCACCCAGCTTTACGGATGAGTCCGTGTCACTGCGCCAGTGGATCCCGGAGTGAATTCCGTGACCGAAAGAGACGTTGTTTGCAAGTTTGTTGAGCTCGCCATTGACAGTGATTTGTCCGGCGTCGCCGCCCGTGTAAGCCACCAGCGAGAGCCCATCGCTGCCGGGCAGCACAGGATTCGAAATCACGAAGTTGCCGTCGAAGAAGAACTTCAAAACAGTAATGCAAGCGCCTGCAACTGTGCCATGCCCGGTGGGATAAGCCGGATGAGTTGGGGATCCCTCGGGAAATGCCTGGGAAAGGAAGTAATCGCCATATTTGTTGAAGCTGCTCTGCACTGCCAGCGAGTTAAGAACATTGTTATTCAGCCTGGCTTCGATGGTGCCTCCATGACCGGTCAGAATTTGGCGCAGGATGGCGCCGCCCGACTCGGGCCGATGACGAAGGTGGATGTACCATTTTTGATACCAGACGTTGTTTATTGCCAGGCGAGCGACAGCCGTGATCGCCGCCGCAAAGTCAGGTCCGCCAAAAGTGCCAAATCCATTCTGTGTCCTGGAGCCAATATAGGGATTACCCGGGTTCGCAGGCGCACCGATGGTGCCGAGCACCAGGTAAGCCGTGAAGTAAGCCTGGTAGAGTACATCCACATGGGTATATGCGCCGAGACCGCGCCCATCGTGAAGGTAGCGAGGTTGCGGATCGAGCTGGTTCCGCAGCCCGGTGTCGATGCCATTCTGGACTTGTTGGAAAGTAGTCGGGTCAGTCATGTAATCGACACCCGATGCGTACTGAATCATTTGCTGGTTGATTCCCTGTGCGCCCAGGAAAGTGGGAAGAAGATAAAACTGAGAGATGTACGGCCCCACGGTATCGCCCGGGTAAGGGCCACGAAAAAGCAGATTTGGGGAGACGAGGCCGTGGTTATCTCTCGGGCCTGCGTAAGTCGGCATTCCCGAAAGTTCGTTTGCAGCCTGAGCAGCAATTGCATTTGAAGCGTAATCGGTGAACGCGACATCGCGCAGCAGCGATGCCCAGTACAACTCGACGAGTTCCGTTCCATAGGCCTCGCTCGCGACAGCGGGCGCAGGCGCGACGACTATTCTGCTCTCTTGATTTGCCGGAGACGGTGCATTGCCGAACTGAACAGCATCACTCCCTTCAAAAGCAAAAGCGAGACCCCCTTGCGGCCCATTTAACGTCCGCGTGCCGCCGATGATGATGTTTTCGAAATCTGCCGGCCTGCCGCTGTTCAAAGCGCGCTTGAAGGTTTGATACGCATTCAAATTCACCAGACCAATTCCGTCCTGGAGAATTCCCTTGGTGTAAGTGCCGGACTTGTCTGGGTAACGTGCTTCATCGCCATTGGTCGTATGCGGAGGAACCGGGATATTCGCTTCTTGAGTCGCGGCCCCGACACGGATGGTTAAGGACTTTTGCACACGGGGATCGAGCCGGGCAGGCGACTGAACGCCAGCTTCTGAGCTGGAAACTTCAGATTGAGCCGAGGCAAACGGGACTTTGCCGAGGATTACGCCGCCCGTCAGCGCCGCACCTGCCTGCGCTAAAAATTTGCGGCGAGTCGCCCCTTTGGCGGCATTGTTATTGGAAGGGCTCGCTCTTTCGGTGAGGTTGAGAGTATCGGTTTTCATGATGATCCCTTGGTATCAGCCAATCTTGCGCGACCCGAAGATCTTTGGGACAAAGTCGCCGGATTTTGGGATGAACGGTGCTTAAGAGCAATCTCAATTTTGGCATCGACCGCCACCTGAATCCCCTCACAGTTTACCCGCCGTGGGGGCTACTTCGGCCGCGAGTTCGCGATCCGCAGCAGCACGTCGGCGTGACACGGCTCGTCGAGCGCGCACCAGCAGGCGAGATCTTTGTCATGCAGGCAATGGCGGATGTCGCGCTCGCTCAAATTATCAGCGAGATGCTGCTCGTATAACTCGACGGCTTTTTCGGCCGTGAGCGTTTCGCCGTCCATCAGCTTCGAGCCCACTCCGTACGGGTTGCCCCAAACAGTCGGTCGGCCGACGTAGATGGCGTTCGCCGGCATTTTCCAGCCTTTCGCGCGGCTGCGCTGGATTCGCTTCGGTTTGCTCATGCGAGACCGTAAATTCTCGCGCCGCTTTTCCGTTCCGCAAACAACGGCCTTAGCACTCCTTCCCTTCGCCAACCCGACGAGCTTTGCGATCCTGTTCATCGCGGCGAACAATCGATAGCAAGCTCTGACCATTGTTGAAA
>JBARMF010000407.1:0-2047 GCA_049802315.1 Candidatus Udaeobacter sp. | reverse complement strand
AGGGTTGAGCCTAGCCATTAGAGTCCCGCTTCATGGCTGACGAGCACAAGGCTAAGCGCCTGGAGATCGCGCACGTGCTCTTCATGGACATCGTCGGCTACTCCAAGCTGCTGACCGACGAACAATCCGAAGCGCTTCAGGAGTTGAACCAGGTTGTGCGCAGCACCGAAGTGGTGCGGCAGGCGGAGGCTGCAGGGGGGCTTACCATTTTGCCGACGGGCGATGGCATGGCGCTGGTTTTCGCCGGTTCCGTGGAAGAGCCGGCCGAATGCGCCTTGGAGATTAGCCGAGCTTTGCGCGCGCAGCCGAGCCTGTCTGTGAGGATGGGAATCCACAGCGGTCCGATCCATCATGTGAAGGATGCAAACGGGCGCGAAAACATCGCCGGCATAGGCATCAACATCGCGCAGCGAGTGATGGATTGCGGCGACGCCGGCCACATTCTCGTGAGTAAACGCGTCGCTGGCGATCTGGCGCAACAGCGTCGTTGGCAGCCGTACCTCCATGAACTGGGCGACGTGGAAGTGAAACACGGAGTTGTTATCTCGTTAGTTAATCTTTATGCCGAGACAATTGGCAATCCCACGCCGCCGACGCGACTTGGGAAAGCGCGTGGCAGCATGCCCGGCTCCAGAGTTGGGGCGCGCAAAATACTATCTCCGCTCGCCCTGGCGATCTTCATTATCGCGGTTTTGCTTCTCGCGCTTTGCATCGTATCAGTGATTTTCGCGCCCGCGATCATGCGCACGCTCGACCAACATCGGTCAGCGACGGTGCCTCAACCGACCGCCACGGCGGCGGCTTCGTTGGCTGATACCATTAAGAGCGCAGTCGCCAAGCAGATCACCGATGAATTGCAGGGCGAACTTTCTCGTAAAAAAAACGCCGCGGCTAAGCCACCGTCCACCGGTTCGGAGATCCCGGAGAAAAGCATTGCTGTCTTGCCATTTGAAAACCTTAGTGAAGACAAATCGAACGCCTACTTTGCTGAAGGTATCCAGGACGAGATCCTCACCCGTTTGTCGAAAATCGCCGATCTAAAGGTCATCTCCCGTAGCTCTACTCAAAAATACAAAAGCGCGCCGGATAACTTGCGCGAAGTCGGACAGCAACTCGGTGTAGCGAACTTACTCGAAGGCAGCGTGCAAAAAGCCGGCAACGCGGTGCACATCAATGTGCAGTTGATCAAAGCTGCGACCGATGAGCATGTGTGGGCCGAGAGTTACGATCGAGAATTACAAAATATCTTCGGAGTAGAAGGCGAAGTGGCGGGCGCCATCGCTGACCAGTTGAATGCCAAACTGAGCGGGAACGAGAAGCGAGAATTGAGCGCTCGCCCCACTAAAAATCCGGACGCCTACGACGCTTACTTGCGTGGCCTCGCTTTCGAGGGCGACGTCCAGGATTTTCGAGCGAGCCTGGTAAAATCGATAGAGGCATTCGAGAACGCAGTGCGGCTTGACCCTGAATTCGCCATCGCCTGGGCGCACCTGTGCCGCCAGAACGGCCTGGCATTCATTAATAATGTCGGTCCAGCACCAGAGCGACGTGAAGCGGCGCGCAAGGCCCTGGACATGGCCATAAAGTTCGGGCCGGAGTTGGTCGAGACGCAACTGGCGAAGGCCTACTACAAATATTACTGTGAGCGTGACTACGAAGGCGCCAAGGCCCAACTCGAATCGATTCGTCGGCAATATCCAAACAACGCTGTAGTCTTGGAGTTTTTGGGAGGTATTTCCCGCCGTCAGGGTCAGTGGGAACAAAGCCGTGCTTTTTACGCGCAAGCCGTTGAGCTCGATCCACAAAATATTTTTCTACTCACCGATGCGGCGTTGACTGATCTGGCAATGCGCGACGCCGTTGCTGCACAGAAACACCTCGGGCGAGCCCGCGATCTAAGTCCGCAAAATTCCACCGTCATCAGTTTTCTTGCCCAGAGCTTTCAGTTGGGTGGCGACATCGCGCAGGCACAAGCGCTTCTCGACACCATTCAGCCGAAGCGGGGCGATGGCATCTAAGTAACCACGGCCGTGACGAACGCCATACT
>JBARMF010000406.1:0-2139 GCA_049802315.1 Candidatus Udaeobacter sp. | reverse complement strand
GAATTGAGATCGGAGTCTTCCGCCGCGCGCAACTCGGCGAGGCTGGCTCCTGGTTTTATCAAAAGTCTTGGTTGCGGAAAGTCGCGCGAACGCGTGACGGGAATGTTTGCCTGACCGGCAGTGACGGGCGGCTCGTGCACTTTGAAGTAATGCATCATCAGTGCGACAACGATGAAAATCGCGATGCATGACAACAGCAGAAGAAACGCGACAATAAATAACGCGCGGACATCCACGTCCCTTCGCTCGTAATCGTGATCGTCCGTCGTCACGTTCATGCCGGCACAGCGACTGCGAACCGGGGGTCATTCAGTGGCACGACAGGTCTTCTTTGCAGGTTCCACAAAAATGCGGCTGACCAAATTCCGCCGATGCCAACGAAGCTGACAATTGCCCACCACGTAAAATAAAAATGTTCCGGATGCAGACTGGGCGCGATCGTCCACCACACATCGGCGATATGCGCGAACAGGATGCATCCTGCGACGATTGCCAGGGTCTGCGCCCGCCTTTTGATCGGCCGCATCAGCAGCAAAAAAAATGGGATTAAGAAGTTGAAGAGAAACAGGAAAATGCAAACCCAGCGCCAGCCGCCTGCGATGCGATGGAGGTACCACGAAATTTCGTGCGGCAAATTTCCAGACCAGGTAATGAGCAGCTGGCCGAATTCCAGATAAGCCCACATCATCGTAAATGCGAGAAGCAGGTTCGCGATCTTGTGAAGCGTGTCCTCTGTCGAGATGATCGCTCCCAATTGCCGGGAACGCGTGGCGCCAGAAACGAGCAAAATCACGAATGCCAGCGCGCTCAGCATCTGCCCAATGCAGATCATGATGGCAAACATGGTCGAATACCAATCCTTCTCGAGAGACATCAGCCAGTCGACTGCGGCGAAAGTCATTGTCACCGGGTAAATGACCAATCCGGGACCACTAAGCGTTCGTAATTTCCGAGTAGGCTCCACCGAGACCGTGACGTCCTGTGCGGCCGACCATTTCAAGAGCAGCCGCGCCATGACGATCCAGATGGCAAAAACGACGATGCTGCGGATAACGTAGCCTGGCGTGTTCAGGTAATTGAGTCTGCTGCGCAGAATTTCATCCGTCGCGATGACGGAAGGATTCTTCCACGGATAAAGGTAGGGCAGCCCGAAAAACACCGGCACAAACAAAACCGCCAATAACGGCAGATTGCCTACTGCCGATTCAAGAAATCGCCGGACGCTGTAGCCCCAGTAGCCACCCGTCAGGTGATGAATCATCAGCAATCCGAGCGCGCCGAGGGACAATCCGACAAAAAAGAAGTGACCAAAGAGATAGGCGAGGAAAAATTCGCTGGGCGCAAAAATCCAACCCACGATGCACCCGGCCAACCCGAGGATTCCCACACTTGCGGAAATCAGCTTTGCGCGGTCAGCTACTCCGTTGATGATGGAGATCATTGGATGTTCTCTAGTTTCTGCTGCTCATCCAGAGTGAGCTCCGACGCCTTTATGTTGTGACTGAGCTGCAGAGCACGGATGTACGCGGCGATGGCCCAACGATCCTCCGGTTCGACACGCGTTGCATAGGAGTACATGACGCCGTAGCCGTTCGTGATTACGTCGAAGAAATGTCCGATCGGCGCATTACGCAGGCGCGGAACATGGTAGGAGGGCGGTTGCGGGAATCCGCGTTGCACCACCATCCCGGAGCCGCTTCCGGTGCGGTCGTGGCATTCGGCACACATGGCATCGAAGCGTTCGCGGCCGCGGGCCAGTAGCTCCGGCGTCAATTTTACCGGCAGCTGCGTAATATAAGTTCCATTCGTTAGGCCAGTGTAAAACGCAGCATCCTCACGCGCGTCGCCGCGCTCGACTGCGTGCGGCGGAACAGGACGCGCATTCGCTTGGTTCGAAAAAAAATCGCTTTCAGAAAGCGGCTTCGCTTTGGGCTGGTTCATCATGTCCGGCCGGCACGCAGCAAGGAGCAGTGCGATCACGAGCATTGGTAGGGCGCGACCGCCGGGCGCGCCGGCGGATGACGCCTGGCCTTCACGACTCTCGTCCTGTTTTTGCGGATCAGCTTGCCAAAAATAAGGCCATTCTTCTGTCTCCTTGACGAGTCCCGCGCGAACCGGATTTGCGCGAATGTCGTCCGC
>JBARMF010000405.1:0-9611 GCA_049802315.1 Candidatus Udaeobacter sp. | reverse complement strand
CAGAGATGTTTCGCTTCGCTCAACATGACAGAAAAGGACTGTAAAGCCTATGTGAAATCCGCTACGTCTTCCGCTGCAGTAACAGCGCCCTGCAGTCGCGCGATGATTGTCGACCCACCGAGGACGTGATCGCCTACTTTCACAAGAACTTCAGCGTTGAGCGGTATATATAATTCCGTTCGTGAACCGAAGCGAATCATCCCGAAGCGGTCGCCTTTTTTTAATTCGTCGCCCACGTTCGCCCACGCCACTATGCGTCTTGCGATCGCGCCCGTGATTTGCCGCACAACAACTGTGACGCGCGGATTCTCAAACGCCCACGTCATTGACTCGTTTTTCTCGGAACAATCTGGACGGCGCGCGTCCAGACAAAGCCCAGGCCGGTGTTGACGGTAAACGACGCGGCCGTCGATCGGCGCACGATTGGTGTGCACGTCAAAGACCGACAAAAAAATTCCGACACGGCGCGAATTGTTTTTCAGCACTTCGTTTTCCTCCAGCTCCACAATGTCCATCACGGTACCATCGGCAGCGGCGACGATTACGTTCGGATCTGTTGGGGCTGCGCGGTTGGGATCACGGAAAAACGCGATCGTGCACAACAAGAGCAGCACAAAAAACCAAAATGCCCATGCCGAGAAAAATCCACAAACGATCGCGAGGACCGTTAAAAAAGCTAAAATCCAACGGGCTTCCCAGAAAGCTTGGAGGCGCATAAAGAAGCCTAGTTTGGGAGCCCGAAAACGTCTGGTCAAGACGCCATAATCGATGAGAGCGGGCTTTCAGCCTCAACCACAATATAATGGGCTCGGTTGCCCCGAAGCGTTCAATTAGTAGTGCAAACAACCTGCTCGAAGCCACGACATTATTTGTTGTTTCAAAGCCTTTTTCGGTTATCCTCTTTGTGTGGGGCGTCTGGCCCCACTTCTATGGCGCAAGTTCAAGAGGAAATTCCGGTAGAAAACATTGGTACCGGAATCGCCTCCACGCAAAAATACGACGCGGCGCAGATCGACAAGCTCGAAGGTCTCGAAGCGGTTCGCAAACGGCCGGGGATGTTTATTGGGGATCCGGACGAACGCGGATTGCATCACTTGGTTTACGAAGTTCTCGATAATTCAATCGACGAACATCTCGCCGGATTTTGCACAAAGATCGACGTGGTCATCCACGTCGATGGATCGATTTCGGTGCGCGACAACGGCCGTGGTATTCCGGTCGATGTTCATCCGAAATGGAAGATGCCTGCCATCGAGTTGGTGCTGACGAATCTGCATGCCGGCGGAAAATTCGGACAGGGCGCATACAAGTATTCTGGTGGGCTTCACGGCGTCGGCGCGAAATGCACAAACGCACTTTCGGAATGGTTTAAGGCCGAGGTTTCACGCGACGGCAAGGTTTATCACATGGCTTTCGCCAAAGGCAAAACGACCGACAAGCTCACAGTTATCGGCGAAGTCAAAAACAAGAAGGCCACAGGCACACTCATTACGTTCTTGCCTGATCCGACAATTTTTACGATCACGACCGAGTTTAAGTTCGAGCGACTGGCAACGCGCTTGCGCGAGTTGACGTTTCTGAATCCGGGTCTGGAGATCATGCTTACCGATGAACGTCTCGATCCGCCCAAAAAAGAGCGATTTTATTACAAATACGGAATCGAAGAATTCGTTAAGCAACTGGGTGAAAACAAACAGGTCCTGCACCCCAAGCCGATCGTGATCGCACGACAGCGCGACGAAGTTTTTGTCGATGTCGTGCTCCAATACAACGACAGCTACAACGATCAGATTTTGCCGTTCGCGAATTCTATCCCGAACCCCGACGGAGGCACGCATCTCACTGGATTCCGTACTGCGCTTACAAGGGCAATCAATCAGTACGCAAAACAAAACAGCCTCCTTAAGGACAAAGACCCATCTCTTTCCGGAGACGACGTGCGCGAAGGATTAATCGCCGTTCTAAGTGTCAAACTGCCCAATCCGCGTTTTGAATCGCAGACGAAGGTGAAGCTCGTCAACACCGAGATCGACGGAATCGTCAACTCAACCGTGTACGACGGCTTGATGACTCACTTCGACAAGAATCCACCGATTGCGCGCCGCGTTTTCGAAAAGGTCCTTACCGCGGCGCGAGCTCGCGAGGCCGCCCGCAAAGCGAGAGAAACTATTCGTAAGGGGGCGCTCACTGGCGGCGGTTTGCCGGGAAAATTGGCCGACTGTTCTGAACGCGATCCGGAACTGACAGAGCTCTATATTGTCGAGGGCGACTCGGCTGGCGGCTCCGCAAAACAGGGACGCGACCGGCGGTACCAGGCGATCCTTCCTATCCGCGGCAAACTCATCAACGTTGAGAAAGCGCGCGAAGACCAGTTTCTCAAAAACGCTGAGATCCAGGCGATGGTCACAGCGATCGGTGCCGGGATTGGTAAATCGAAGGAAGAGAGCAACGGCAAAGACGAGGGCGTATTCAATATGGCGAAGCTCCGCTACGGCCGCATCATCATAATGACGGACGCCGACGTGGACGGCTCGCACATTCGCACTTTGCTGCTGACGTTTTTCTTCCGGCAAATGACCGACTTGGTGCGCGCAGGAAGAATTTATATCGCGCAACCGCCGCTCTATCAGATCAAAAGAAAGAAGCGCGAGGAATATGTCGAAGACGATGCGCGGCTAAACAAGATTCTCATTTCACTCGGCGCCGAGGACGTGCGCCTGAAAAATCTTGCCGACAAAAAAGAATTCACTGCGGCACAACTGAAGGACGTTCTCGAATCGCTCGAGAAACTCGCAAAGCTTAGCGAAGCAGTGCGTCGCCATGGTGGGGACTTTGAGACATACCTGGCTCACCGCAGTTCCAAATCCGCCAGGCTTCCTACTTATCTGGTGAAGGTGCGCGACGGAAACGAGGAGAGCGCGCATTATTTTCACGACGAGAAAGCCGTCCGCAACTTTCATCAGGAAAATCTCGATCTCAATTTGTTCGACACGGAGATCGGACAGGAGTTGCTCCCGTTAAGCGAGGCGCCGGTGCGAGCGGATGGAACACGGAGACGCGGCAGGTTGGTCGAGTTGCACGAATCTGCTGCGATCGAAAAAATCATCGCCGAACTGGCTCGAAAAGGTTTGAAAGTCGATCATTACGCCACCAGCGATCGGCCGATCTTCGAGTTAATCGAAGGCGAAGGCGAGAAATCGATTTCGCACCCGCTGTTTTCCATTCCGGAAATCTTGCAAAAGATTTTGGAGATTGGCCGTCGCGGAGTGCAGATCAAACGTTTCAAAGGTCTCGGTGAGATGAATGCCAAGGAATTGTTTGAGACCACGATGAATCCCGAGAAACGCAAACTGCTGAAGGTTGACCTGAACGATGATAACGCTGTCGATGCAGACAAGATGTTCACGATCCTGATGGGTGATGTCGTCGAGCCGCGCCGGCAATTCATCGAAGACAACGCGCTGAACGTACGCAATCTCGATGTGTAGCCAACGCCGACAGTGTCCCGAACGAAGTCGAGGGATCCCGTGGCAGAGTCTCAAGTTACTGTCGCGGGATCCTTCGACCCCGAAAGCTTTCGGGGCTCAGGATGACCGATTAGCAATACTGGATGGTGGCTCGTTATTGATTCGTCGTTCGTCATTCGTGCTTCGTCATTGAAATCATGTGAGGCTTGTTTCATAAGCTGCGTCATCCGCGACGCTGTTATGTGGTCTGCACGATTCCTCGTTCGGGGAGCAATTTGCTAACGGACGGTTTGCGCGACACCCGCCGGGCAGGCGTGCCTAAACAATTTTTTCTGCCGAAGGCCGAATCCCGCTATGCCACCGAGCTCGGGATTGATCGTGTTGCTGACTACGCCGCGTATGTCCGCGCTATCGTGAACACAAAAGTGACTCGCAACGAGGTCTTCGGCTTCAAACTGATGAGCTGGTATCTGGACGATTTCCTCGCGCGGCTGAGAGAAGCACACAGTTTTGGAAATTCTACAACAAGCGATCTGGAGTTGTTGCGTGGCGCTTTCCCCCGTCTTTGTTTTCTGCGCATCGTGCGACATCACAAATTGCGCCAGGCGCTGTCCACGGCTCGCGCACTTCAGACAGGACTTTGGAAAGTGCAGGAGGGCAAAAGCATTCTGCGAGAACCAGAGTTCGATCCGAATCTAATCGAGCAGTCACTGCACGAAGCCGAACGGCAGGAGAAAATCTGGGACGATTTCTTCCGACGGATCGGAATCAAACCGTTCAAAGTGGAGTATGAAAAACTCTGCCATGATTACGAGAGTACGATTCGCGCGGCGCTGAACTTTCTGAAAATCAAACTTCCGGCTGGTGCGCGCGTCGGTCCACCCGCAACGACGCGGCAAGCAGACGAGATTTCGCGCATGTGGGAGGAGCGTTTTATAGCTGAGCGCCCTGCACTCGCACGGAGTTATTGACGTTGTGAAATGAAGAATATTTCCCCGATGTTATTAACACCCCGCTTCAGCCGGGTGCGTAAAGCGCGCACAAAGCACCAGCCGTTTCAACGGCTTTATATCGCACAAAAACCGTTAAAACGGTTTCGCACCCTTTGCACAAGTGACACCGGACTAGAGTTCCGGTGTTAATCAGAAGAGACCTTCAGACTCCATGTTGAATCCAAACGAAAAAGTAGAGCCCATCAATGTAGCCGAGGAAGTATCGCGATCATTTCTCGATTACTCGATGTCGGTAATCATTTCTCGCGCGCTGCCTGATGCGCGCGACGGACTCAAACCGTCGCAGCGGAGAATTCTCTACGCGATGCACGACTTATCGCTTTTCCCGGGGCGGCAACATCGTAAATGCGCAAAGATCTGCGGCGACACCAGCGGTAACTATCACCCACATGGCGAAGCGGTGATTTACCCTACGCTTGTCCACATGGCGCAGCCGTGGGCGATGCGCGAACGACTGGTCGACGGCCAGGGGAATTTCGGGTCCGTCGAAGGCGATCCGCCAGCGGCGATGCGATACACCGAAGCGCGCATGACCCATCTCGGCGCGGCGCTGATGACCGACATGGATAAGGACACGGTCGATTTCGTGCCGAATTACGACGAAACGCGCACTGAGCCGACGGTCTTCCCCGCAGCATTTCCGAACCTGCTTGTCAATGGCGGAACCGGCATCGCCGTCGGCATGGCCACTAACATTCCGCCGCACAATCTGAGCGAAGTCATCGACGGCATCTGCGCGCAAATCGACAATCCCGATATCACCCTGGCCGAGCTGATGCAGCACGTGAAGGGCCCGGATTTCCCTACCGGCTGCATGATCTGCGGCGCAAGCGGGATCCGCCAGTATCTCGAGACAGGCCGGGGCAGCGTCAAAGTGCGCGGCAAAGCGGGCGTAGAAGAACTCAAGGGCGGCCGCGAACAAATCGTCATCACGGAAATTCCTTATGGCGTGAACCGCGCCACGTTGGTTGAGCGCATCGCACAGTTGGTAAACGAAAAAGTCCTGACCGACATCAGCTACGTTGGCGACCAATCCGATGAGAACACGCGCGTCGTCATCGAGCTCAAACGCGACGCCAATCCGAAAGTCATCATTGCGAATCTCTACAAGCACACAGCGCTGGAGAGTTCATTTGCCACGACGATGCTGGCGATCGATCGCGGTCGGCCGAAGTTACTGCCGCTCAAGGAGGCTAATGCAGTTTACATCGACCATCGGCGCGACGTTGTGCTGCGTCGCACTCGATATGAACTGCGGAAAGCCGAAGAGCGCGCCGAAACACTGGAAGGTTATCTCATTGCGTTAGCTAATCTCGATGAATTCCTGCGTATTGTTCGCGGATCAGCTAATCGCGACGAAGCGCGAGTGAAGCTGCTCGCGTTCGAATTTACAAAACGCCAGGTCGAACAACTCGGCATTCTCATTCGTAATCCTGCGCGCCTTACCGACGGCCGCTACGCGTTCAGCGAACAACAGGCAGACGAAATCCTGAACCTGCGTCTGTATCAGCTGACCGGACTCGAGCGCGAGAAAATCGTCAACGAATACAAGGAGCTCGTCGAGACCATCAATGATTTGCGCGATATTCTCGCCAAAGAGCAGCGCGTCTTTACCATCATCAAGAAAGAACTACGCGAAATCCAAGACAAGTATGGCTCCCCTCGCCTAACGGCAATTGCTCCAGACGAAGCTGAGATCAACATCGAAGACCTTATCGTCAACGAGGGTTGCATCATCAGCATCACGCACGCCGGCTTTATCAAGCGCACGGCGGTGAGCGCATTTCGCGCACAGCGGCGCGGCGGCAAAGGCGTCATTGGCATGCAAACGCGCGAAGGCGCCACCGAAGAGGAAGAAGGCGATTTCGTTGCGCATCTCTTCGCCGCCACCACGCACGATTACCTGATGTTCTTCACGTCCGGAGGACGCGCTTACGTGGAAAAAGTTTACGAAATTCCCGAGATGGGACGCGCGGCAAAAGGGCGTTCAATCGCGAACATCCTTGAGCTTAAGCCCGATGAAAAGATCGCAGCCACCATTCGGGTTCAATCCAAAAAATCAGGCACTGGACCAAGTGCTGTCGACCAAACATGGGACGAAAATCTGCATATCGTGTTCGCCACACAATCCGGCGTCGTCAAAAAATCGAACCTGTCGGATTACGCCAACGTCCGCCGCGGCGGCATTATCGCCATTCAAATTGAAGACGGCGATCGCTTGATCGACGCGAAACTAACGAATGGCAACAACGAGGTGGTGTTCATTACCAGAAAGGGAATGAGCTTGCGTTTCCATGAAGAACAATTGCGCGATCAGGGCCGCAACACCGTTGGCGTGTGGGGAATTCGCCCGGAGAAAAGCGATCACGTCGTCGCCATCGCCATTGTTGATCCGGACACCATGCTCCTTGTGGCCGGTGAGAACGGAATTGGCAAGCGCACGTCGTTCGACGAATACCGGCGTCAATCGCGCGGCGGCAAAGGAATTATAACGATGAAAGCCGGTGAGAAAACCGGCGAAGTCGTTGGTGCGCTCAGCGTCCGTGAGACGGATGAACTCATGCTCATCACTAACAAAGGGCAAATGGTGCGCACGCGGGTGAGAGAAATTCGCCAGACGGGCCGCAATACGATGGGCGTGAAACTAATGGATTTACGCAATGGCGAAAAACTCCAGGCGATCGCGCCTGTAGTCAGTCAGGTAGAGGAAGAGGAAGCCCAAAGCCTAGAAGCGCCCGCTCAAGAATCCTGAGCGCGTCACGGCTGGCGCCACCGGCCTGTGGCCGGTCGAATTTAGTACTGCTTTTTAAAATGCGGCGACGGACCACAGGGCCGTGCCCGCGACAGACGTACCGCGACCGGCTTTGGCAATTAGTAGCCGCCGCTGCCGACGTGCGTCGTTGTTGTCGTTGTCCGCGCACCAGTAGGTGGCGGCGCTGCCGTGACCGTGGTTTGACGCGTTGTGGTTGTGGTCGTCTCTGGTGTCGAGCTCGAGCACGAAACCAACATCAGGCCCACCACTGATAACACGGCACTCAGTATCATTCCTTTTTTCATAGCATAAATGGTTTGTTTACATCCAATTCGTCACAAGTCCCGTCGGCAGATGTATTAGGACAACAAATTCTTTCTATCCACCGAGCAGGAGCCACATCCTCCCAGCTTTGCCGGATAAAACGCGGGCAGATCGAGTGGCTCGAGAATTACAATGCCACGGCCTCAACTCAAATTTAGAGAAGCACGCGTGAAAGCGCTGCCGGAATTGCTTCGGGTGATGTTAATCCACATTGATCTTTGTTCGCTGTTTCTTCAGCTCCCCTCGCCTGCGTTTCGATTCCAGAATTTTCCTCTTCACCGAAGGCGGCCTCGGCGATTTTCTGCGCCGCTCTTTTTCGCGCTTCGCGACTTCAGCCATCCGCCGTTCTTCTTGAGCGCTCTCGATCGCCTCGAGCAATCGGGAGCGCGCGAGCTTGCGATTTATTGCTTGCGAACGCGAATCCTGGACGGTGATGCTGATGCCGGTCGGGAGGTGCCGCAGCGTCACCGCGGTCGAAACTTTGTTTACATTCTGACCCCCTGGCCCGCTCGAGCGAGCAAAAGTTTCTTCGAGATCGGCTTCATCAATTCCGAGCTGCTTCATCCGCTTTGTAATGTCGCTGTCAGCCATAGCGGCGGAACTTTTTCCAAAACTCAGGCCAGGTTTCACGCAAATGCCGACAAATGAGAATCTCCGGGTGATCGGTAGTCTCCTCGTTTGCAATGCCATACTTGTTGGTGATGCGACCCGCCAACTCGCACGATTCGAAATACCGATTGCCAAACTCTCGAGAAAATCCGATCACGATCAACGTCTCTGGCGGCGGATCGCCGTAGCCGCGCACCCAGAATGAATTCGTTCCGCAGATGGCTTTCGGCAGTCCATAGTCTTTGCCATAAAGGTTAACCGCTCCGGCTTCGCCATAATTGCCAGCGAGAATTGCCAGGCGCGACCGCTCCACCGGGCCTAACGAGTCACGAATCTGAGCGACTGTTTTCACTAACTCCGGCCAGCCGATTTCCTCGCGAAAATCGTCGTTAACCGTAAACGCCCGCCGCGCCCAATCCGAATCAACCGGAGCCACCGGAACAAAGTACGCCGCAGCGAAAAGAATCGTGATCGCGACTGAAGCCCAGGCGATCCACCGCAGACAAATCCGCCAAACGGGACGCAGATTAGCGATCAGTTCAGCTCCAAAAACTGCACCGCCCGCATACAACACAGGATAAGCCGGAGCGAGATAATAGCCGCGACCTTTTGCAAGGAAGAAAGTGATCAGCGGAATCACATACAAATATCCGACCGCGCGAAAGGATCGTCCCCTTTCGGATCCAAAGTAAAAGACCAACCCAAGCATCGCCATAGGGAATGTGAACAGCGTGAGCTCCAGCTGATCAGGCAGGAAATTTTTCGTTCGCCCAATACGCACGTCTCTTTCATGGATGTGCCGGAGAAAGTCGATCGAAACAAAATCGTTTTGAATCTGCCAGATCAGGTTGGGCAAAAAGATAAGCAGTGAGACTGCCACACCGAGCCAGAGCCATTTGCTTCGCAAATCGGCGCGAAGGTCCGTAAATAGCACGCCTGTAGCAATCGCAAGCGCGCAAACCAGCATACTGTATTTGGTCAGCATGCCGAAACCGATGCAGCCTCCGATTGCGAGCCACCACCGCGGATCGCGCGATTTGCACAGCAGTACGAAAAAGTAGGAGCAAGCGACCCACGCTAAATAGTCGAATGAAACATATTGCATAAGACTTCCGGTACCTAGTGCGAACGGAATCGCGGCAGCCGCGGCAAGCGTTCGCGCGCCGCTTTTGCCGCCTAGCTCGCCTGCCATCAACCCCGTGAGAACCACTGCCACTGAAGTCGAAACCGCGGCGAAGAGCCGGAATCCAGTCAATGACGTTCCGAATAACTTCAGCGATATCCACCCGAAGAACGGCGTTACCGGCGGATAAGCCACGTAACCCCAGGCAAGGTGCGTGGCATCGTCGAGCGTTGCCAGTTCGTCGCGATGAAAACCATAACGCCAGCCGGTCAACAAATGAATGACCAGAACAGTCGCACTAACCGCGGGTAGAATTGCCAAAC
>JBARMF010000404.1:0-3863 GCA_049802315.1 Candidatus Udaeobacter sp. | reverse complement strand
TTGCTCGCTTCAGGTTACATCGCGGGCGGCGCAATCACCGGCATTGTGATCGCTGCTAAAGAAATGGTGGGCCCGCTTGCCGCGCTTGGGCATCGGATCGAGCAATGGCAAACGGCCCACAATCCGTTTGTCAGCGGTCCGTACGCGGACCTACTCGCATTGATTCCGTTTTTCTTAATCTCGCTTCTTCTGTATTTCGTTGGCCGCGACCTTTGGCTCGTAACGCGCTCGAAACGCTGAGTAGCAAATCGGCTCAGCAACGAAGTGCGCGTCTTTGGCAGAGGTCAATCCCAAGGCAACAGTCCAATCAGTTTCATACCCAGCTTCGTAAGTTTAGCTGGCGGACCGGGCTCGATTTCAAGCTGCCCCGGCAAGCCTCTCCAATAGACGGGCGCCTGCTTGTTTGACCACCACTCTTTCATTCGGGCGCGAAGCTCAGGGCTGTCCAGGGGCGGACCCATCGAAACGAAAGCAGCGATCCTCGGCTTGGTGGAATGATTGGGCGCCGGTCCATGCGGTAATCGCGTCGACCAGAGGATCAAATCACCGGCCTTACCTTCGATTTGGAGTGTCTTGCGGTCGTTTAGGCCTGGCTTGAAGAAATTGAAATCCTCGCGCTGTGCGTGCTCGGCAAGCCAGGTTTCCAAGTTTTGATAAACTTCGGGCAAACACTGAAATCCACCCGCGTCGCGCCCAACATCGGTGAGCAAAACGATGCCTTGAAGCGAGCCCTCGCCTCCCGTCCTGGGATCGGTGTCCCAGTGAATCTCGCCCCAGCTGAGCGTTGGCCAATCCAGATGGCACGGCGGTCGGAAACAACAACGATTAATATCGACCATCAACTTGTGCGTACCCGAGTATTCACTGAATACCTGATGGAGTCTCGGATTCTGTCGGATATCCCAAAGCGACTGGGCGTGATGCAGGGGAACCAAGCCGTCATTCACGACGGGTGCGCGATACCACGTCGTGCTGTCGCGAAGGTCGGCGCCGACAAATGCTGCGATGTCGAGCGCGGCCTTAGTGGTAAGGCGGGTGGGGATTACATCTCGAATGACCATGTAGCCGTCCGACTTGAATTGTTGCCAGTCCTTCTCCTTGATCCACCTCGAAAAACGCGGCATCCACAAGCGTGGCGTGAAAGACATCGGAACAAACCTGCGATCACTTCGCCATGCTAGGTTAGGCCACTTCATTGTGGAGCAAATGTGATTACTAATGAATCTCGCCGCCTGCTTCTTGCATATGAACAACATGCAAATCCGGATCGTTCAAGAGCATAATCAAATGCAAGGTCAGCAAGGCCACGGCAAACACGTTGAACTTGCATCGACGCTCCGAACTCGCTCGGCCGCTTGCACCCCGCCGCGCAGCCAGACACAGAAATTGCGCGCACACGCTCAAACGTGCGCTGCCGTATTCCCAATCAGAATCTCTCCACTGGGGAAATTTGGCGCTCGCGTACGACCCGACCGGTTTCTTCTTCGCCCGCCACGGCAATGCGGAGATCCTCAATTTCTGCGTTGAGTTCGCGAAACGCGGTCTCCGAAAATTTCAGAGATGGCGAGAAGTTTTTCTTAAATTCACTTATGTGTTGCTGCGCGCGTTCGATTTGATCCGAAGGCAACGTGCCAAGGATTCGCTGCACCGTTTCAATTTCAGGGACGCGATGGCAAAGCATCATGATGTCATTTCCGGCCTCGAGGCAGAGGCGAATGGTGTCGTCTAGTCGATAACCGATCAGAATTGCACCCATGTCCAGATCGTCAGTCATGACAAGGCCTTCGAAACCAAACTCGTTGCGCAACAACTCCGTAACAATTCGGCGTGATACCGTGGCTGGCGTGGGTTGCGATTCGAAACACGGGTACCACCCGTGGCAAATCATCATGCTGTCTACAATGTGGTAGGGACGGCGCGCTGCGCCGTCCGGACGCCCCAGCGGGGCGTCCCTACCAATGAACGCGCGAAATACCGCCAGTTCATTCAGATCAAGTTCTTCCCGCGTGCGATCGATGCGGGGTAATTGATAATGCGCATCTGAAGTTGCGGCCGAATAACCGGGGAAATGTTTGCCGCAGCTGGCGATCCCCTGCCCGCGCATGGCTTCATTGAACGCACCGGCATTGCGCACGACTTGTTCGACATCTTTTCCGTAACACCGCCCGTACAATGAGTTTTCGGCGTCATCATTAAAGGAAATGTCGAGCACCGGACAAAGATCGAGATTGAATCCGAAAAGGCGCAGCAAACGTCCGGTGATATCGCCGTGGCGCCGGATCAGATCGATATCGTTCTTATCGCGCAATTGTTGCGCATTTGGCGGTTCGTTTCCGATACGCCGCAGTCGCGAGACGCGTCCACCTTCCTGATCGATTGTGATGATGGGCTCGATGTCGCTCAAGTCGCGCAAATCGTCGATGAGCTTTCGGAGTTGCGTCCCGCTCTCGAGATTGCGTCCAAAGAGAATGTACGCCCCGGGTTGCACGCGCCGGAACAAACGGGCCGTTTCCGGATCGAGTTTTTTGCCGGGAACACCGGTCATTATTAGTTGACCAACCGAATCGGCTTTCATGGCGCGCAAAGATGAACGCTCAACCCGTAACATTCAACGTCCAACGCAGAATTCAGCGAAAAGACCCTGCACAAAATTTTCAACCTTCTTAGCAGGTTTGCCTAACCATTACTGCGGCGGTGGGCGAGTCGATACATCAAAGGTCCCGCCGCAATTGCGAGGGCGGTGCCGATAACTGCCGGCAAACCGTATTCACCGTCGGTGAAGGAAACGCCGATCACGCCCACTAACACTATCATTGGTAGCGCGGCGAGGACTGCTACACCTGTGCGACCCAGCGGAATTCGGAACACGCCGCGCGACGATGGTTCGGTTTTGCGAAGTTGAATCAACGCGCCGAACTCCAGGAAAAGCGCGACCGAATAGAGAAGCACATCGGCAACGATTAGTTTGCCGAACGCGACAAGAGCGAAAAGCGAATAGAAAACGGCGGACACAATGACAGCCGTCCGTGGCGTACCGTGCACGTCCAGTTTCGCCAGAGGTTTCGGCAGCAAACCATCGCCGGCGAGCACGAATGGAATTCGTGAGTAGCCAAGCAGCAGCGCATTGAAAAGCGCAAGTGCACTGATCATTCCGCCGATGGCGATCCAGATTGCAAGCCATCGGCCGGCGCTTCCAGCCGCGGAGGCTGCGATCTGCGGCCAGCTACCTTCAGTCCAAGTAGTCCAATCGCTTGCGCCGAGCGTTGTGAGTAATGGAACGAAGTAGCCGATCGTGACAAGCGGCAGCGCGAAAGCGAGCGCGCGCGGATACGTGCGCGAAGGATCTTTTACTTCGCCCTGCACCGTCGACGGATTATCCCAGCCGATATAATTCCAGAGCGCAATCGAAATACCGACAGCCAAACCGCCGAGTCCGTGGGCGTGTTCCGACGCGAACGGCCGCCACGGAATGTGAGTGATGCGCGGCACGCTCGCGACTGACAAGACAAGAAACCCGAGCATGATGAAGCAGCCGGCGATAATCGAAACGCGAGTGACGTTCACTGAGCCGCGGACGTTGATCCAAGCTGCGCCCCAAATAATGGCAAGCGAGATGAGCCATTCCGCTCGCGCGTCCAATCCGGGAATGAAGTAGCGCAAATATTGATTGAACAGCACAGGATAAATCGCCATGTCCACAAGCGAATACATCCATGTGAGCCAGCCATTTTGAAAAGCCCAGAAGCGCCCGAATGCACGATCGACCCAGCGATAATAACCGCCCTCTTCCGGCAACATGCTGGCGAGTTCGCCTACAATGAGCGCTTCCGGCACAGACCATACCAGTGGAACCAACGCCAAAA
>JBARMF010000403.1:0-3043 GCA_049802315.1 Candidatus Udaeobacter sp. | reverse complement strand
GCCTTGTGATACGCTGCGTCATCAGCCTCATGCTCATGCTCGTGCCCGGCTTCGTGCGCCTTGATCACTTTCTGCGCGTCCACAAGCTCGGGAGAAACGGCGAGAGCAAGTTCGAGCACCGTTTCGTCTCCGGCAGCAGCGGTTTCCTGCGGAAGAAATCCGATGGTAGCGTTCTTCTCGATGGCGATCGTTCCCTTATCGGGTGAAACATCACCGAGGAGGAGCGCAAACAACGTTGATTTGCCAGCCCCATTGGGGCCGACCAATCCGATCCGATCGCCGCGATTGACCTGCAGCGATACGTCGTTGAAGAGCGCCCGGCCGGCGAACGATTTGGAAAGTTGTGAAACGGTGAGCATTTCGGAAAGCGCGCAGTGTCCCCTCGTTCAACGCCCGGTGCAACCCCTTACCACGAATCGACCAGCCTTCATATGATTACGGCTCGGCAAGCACGAATGAACAATCTGGAGCAGTCGCCACGGCGACTTGGCGACGGCTGCCAGCCGTCGCGCACTTTGATGCTATAAGTCGGTGCGATGAATTACGCCGAGAGCAGTACCTTGAAACCGGCTTGCACGAAATGTTGATCGCCGGTCAGCGCGTCTGTTATTGCTTCGTCATCCATTACGACGAAGGAGATACAGTCGGTTAGAGTCCAATCTTTGTCCGAACGCGCGGCGTAACGCTCCAGTCCGCGGTGAAACAGCGCCTGCGTTGCTGGAACTATCTTTGTGTTCGCGTCGCCCTCCAACGCCGCGACAAATCCGGCGATCCTATCCCAGGCGGTCGACGCGGCAAATGCGTCTGCGACTTCCATCAGAACCCAGGTCGTCGTGACAATCGGCCGCTGATTCTGCGACGCGAAGGAAGCCGCTTTTTTGTGATGCTGATCGGCGCGATTGAGACAAGCGACAAAATAGAAGGCGTCGGCGAAGACGGCCTTCATTTCTTCGGATGGCCGTGCAGATAATGGTCGAGATTCTCGGCGAGATCGGACGGGAGATCATCGGCCATCCCGATGAATTGCGAAAACTTTGAATTTAAAGCCGGTCGAGAAGCAGACTCCACCTCGATCGTATCCACCCGGACAGCCGTCCCATCCGGCAGATTAACTCCATCCGGCAACACGACTTTTCCTTTAGCGACCTTACCGATACAAGTCATGATCAAATAACCTAGTCCAAGCATACCATTCGCGGAAGCTTTTTAACGGGGGCGTCCGGATCTGCCATTCTCAGATCGGTTGGCGAGTTCGGATTCAGGGCGGGCAGATCAGCGGAATCACCTCGCGTTTGTTACGGCGATAGACGCGAAAATCCTTGTCGGCTGTGATCACGCGGTGGTGCGGATAAAGCTCGCTCATCCGGATCAGACAAAGATCCGCCAGGTCTGGTTGCCGATCCGCGTAGCGTTTGGCTAAGGCCGTCAACTGCGGCAGGTGATCATTCAGATCAAAAGAGACCTTTACCAACTCGCTGGCAATCATTTCGAGGACGAGCTCGACGCTCCTCAATTTGAAAGCCGTTTCCGCCAGGACGGCTTCGCAGGCGAGCGCTGGTTCGCTTAACTCATTGGCCACTCCGACCGCCCAATCGTGGTGCATGTCGCGGCTTGCGGCGAAAGCCACGAGAAACCCGGTGTCGGCTATGCTTAGCACTATCTTGTAAAACCCTTCCTAGTGGACAGGTCGCGTGGTCCGCCACGAACGATGCCCGCGATACGCATGAATTTTTTTGAAGAACGATCCGCCGTGCGAGCACGCTCCAGTTGTTCGCGAATCAATTGCCCCTGCGACACGCCGATCCGCGCTGCAGTTTGCTCAATCCAACCCGCTAGTTTTTTTGTCGGACGAAAAGTAATTGTCTGACCCATATGGCAGAAATGTAAACATGAGGTTCGAACGGTCAATGGATCAGGACTAAAATCTAATCCGACTCGCCGCGATCAACCTGGAGCGACCCGTCGCCGAAAGGACGCCCGGCCGGCGAAAGATTTCGAAAGTTGTGAAACGGTCAGCGTTGCGGAAAGCGCGCAGCGGCCCCTCGTTCGATGCCCGACGCACTCGTCAACCACGAATCGAGGAAAGGGATTTCCGAGATAGAAGGTAAAGCTGTGGGGGTAGCAGCGAGTGAGAGCGGGAGCCGAACGAGTTTCAATCAACAAGCCCCTTCACTCAATTTGTCATCCCGAGCGAAGCAACAGCTTGCCCGCCGCGGCGGGAGGGATCTCTGAAATTATGGCTTGGCAGGCGCGAACTCCGAAAACTTTCGCGAGCGGGTGAACACGAATCATAAGTCGATTTGCGCTTGTTCGGGGAACATAGGCCGTAACCTGTTGCTGACAGCTGTCTACTGTCTCGAACTTTCCAGAAGCATTTTCGCCACAGATTTGAAACTCGGTCGTTTCCCATCTCCCTCGTCGCTTACCCTCGCGACTTTGCCTTCTATGTCGCTGATCCCATCAGCTCCGTTCACAGATTTTCGCAGGTTGGTAAAAACCATCACAATCTCAAAAGTGCCCCTACATCGCCGTAATCTGATGGATGCAAAACTGTGTCGAGGATTCGTGTGAATTCGTGTCCATTCGTGGTTACCATTAGCTTAAACAAGCAGGATTAAAATGAGCCGGTACTTGATCATCGTTGAAGAAACTGCGACCGGCTATTCTGCCTATTCGCCCGATCTCCCCGGCTGCGTTGCCGCCGGCAAGGCGCGAGACAGCGTCGAACGCGAAATGCACCACGCCATTGAATTCCACCTGGACGGTTTGCGTCGTGCGGGAGAACCGATTCCGGCGCCTCGTTCGCAAGCATCCTACTGCGAATGGAGCGAGCGGGCTGAGCGACATGGCCGGTAAAGCCGCGAGGTAGCGGTCGAACGCGGCGGGAGCTGCTGAGATACAAGTAGGCGCCTGATTTCATTGCGGAAAGCGCGCAGTGTTGCCTCGTTCGATGGCCCGCAACTCGTGTTGCGCTAATCAGCTTTTGCCCTGGAGGATTTCTTGCGCTGGAGAAGATGATCCACAGAAAATTTGCCGGGACCGG
>JBARMF010000402.1:0-8245 GCA_049802315.1 Candidatus Udaeobacter sp. | reverse complement strand
GAGATTCTACGATGGAGCGCACAATCGCCAACCCCATTCCCAGCCCCTGTTCCTTGGTGGTAAAGAACCGGTCGAACAAGCGTTCGTGCACTTCAGTGCGAATGCCTGTGCCATGATCGCGAACGCTCAAGCGCACGTCATTGTCGCCATTGCCAGCCGTGCTAATCTCTACCTTGCGTTGGCCAGGTAGTGTGTGCCGCATGGCATCAAGGGCATTGCTGACCAGGTTCACCAGGACCTGCTGAATCTGGACCGGATCTCCCTCGATCACTGGCAGATCCTTAGCCAGCGATGTTTCTACCTCGCAGGAATAGGCAATCGCATCCGCACGAATGGCATGGGCTACATTAGTAACTAGCTCATTCACATTAATGCGGCGCCGGTTAGAATCGCCTTTCTTGATTGTGTTGCGCACGTTTTGGATGATGTCGTGAGCGCGACGTCCGTCTGAGACCACGTCAGAGAGGATATCATGCAAGGTCTTGGGATCTTCCTTGCCTCTGTCGATAAGACGCATGCCAGCATTGGCATTTGTAACCATGGCTGAGAGCGGTTGATTCAGTTCATGCGCGAGTGAGGCAGTCATCTCACCAAGTAGGCTAACACGGCCCAGGAGGTTAATTTGCTCGCGCTGGCGGCGTGCGTCCTCTTCCGTCCCCTTTCGCTTGGTCACATCGATAGCCACGCCGAGCAGGCGCACCGAGTTCCCATCACCGTAATCAAGGCAACGCGAGCGGCCACCGATCCAGCGGAGCGCGCCATCGGGCAGAAGCAGGCGATATTCAATGTCGTAGCCGCTCTTGGATTCAATAGCACGTCGAACGGCTGCGTCGCGCATGGAACGATCTTCCGGATGCACTCGTGCCTGAAACATTGCGTAAGTAATCTCCTCTTCCGGATCGAAATGAAATATCTCACGCACCTTGTCCGAGACCCACAACTCGTTAGTCACGGTGTCTACTTCCCAAACTCCTACGTGGGCTGCCTCAGCGGCCAGGGCTACGCGCTCTTCGATCTCGCGCAGCTCCGTTTCCTTCTTCAATAAATCGGTGATGTCTACACAGGCCCCGACATAGCCACGGAATTTCCCGTGCGGTCCATAGCGCGGCACTCCTTGATCGGTAATCCAACGATATTCTCCATCGGAGTTCTTCAGGCGATATTGCATAACGAATGGTTCGCGCGCATCTACGGCGGGGCCGTAAGTCTTAGAAATTTTCGCAAGGTCATCCGGATGGACGCCTTCATTCCAGCAGTTACCAAGTTCTTGCTCCATGCTTCGCCCGGTAAACTCAAGCCAGGCTTTGTTGAAATAAGTGGGAAGCTTGTCTTCGCCCGACACCCAGATCAGGACAGGCGCCGCATCGGCCATAGTCTGAAAACGCTTCTCGCTTTCAGTTAGGAAACGCTCAGCTCGACGGCGTTTCACGAGATTGGCCATCAAACCAGTGATAAGCAGGGCTTGCAGAACGAAAACCGAGATACCGGCTATGATTAACGTCCGGTGTCGCTCCCAAGCCGTCGGCTCGCGGAACAAGATTGTGCTTCCAGTCGGCAGGAGTTTTTCATCGATCTTCCAGCGCTGGAGCTCACGCCAATCATAACGCGGAGGCAGACGCTCGGTCATAGTTGGAGGAAAACTGGATGCCGGTTCGCCCTGCAAAATCCGAACCGCGATCTGCGCGGCTGCCTTTCCGACGCGCTCGCTCTGGTAAAGGCGCCCACCAACGATCCCTAAACCGAGTTGATGATCGAAGATGCTGTTAATTGGAGCGCGCGCCACGGCATGGAGCCGTTGAAGCGCCTCATCGGCATTGATGGTTACTCCCCCGGCATCACGAAGCAGGAGGAGAAAAAAAATGTAGGAATCTGGCGGCAACGTCGAGACCCGCTCCTGCATTTGCTTGAAGGAAAGATCGCTGAAGTAGGTGAACTTTATCCGGTCTGCTAACGGCTCGGCTGCCTTTTGAAAAACGCCCTGCCAAAGACGTTCGAGCGGCGTTGCGCCCACTATGACCACGATATTTTTTGTCGCGGGCGCAATTTGCAGCATGTCTTCAAGGAAGCCGGGAATTTCATATATCTGCCCGACGTAGGCTGCGTTCTTGTCCAACGCGCCCGGCGGCAGTAACCGGCGATCGGCTGAGGCGTAAACGATGGGAGTTTCCGGAAAAAGACGGTCGCGATAGGTAGCCACGAAGATCGCGGCAGGGGACCCGATCGGCACGACGAGGTCGGGCTGCCATTTAGCCTGGCGCTTTTGCAGATAATCAACAATCGCCTCCTGCATGTCGCGGTCGGGATAACGCGCCATGTCCAGCGAGACCTCGTCGAGGTCCACGCCGCCACCCATCATCCCAACCAACTCGGTCTCGAATGCCGTGGACTCGACCGTGAAAGGCGGCGCGGCGCTGCCAAAGGAATGGACAAGCAGAACCCGCTTCGGCTCATCTGCCGCCGCGCTTTTCAACCCGAGGAACGCCACTGCCGCGATCGCGACAAGGACAGAGAATTGTGCGCGCCGTACTTTCCAAACGTCACATAACTGTAACCTGCCAGACATAGCCTGCTTTGACGCTAGCCCCGTCGCAGCGCTCGCTCGCGGCGCCCTCGATAAACCGAGACCGGCCGCCAAAGCGTGATCGTTCAAGTTCACGAAAGGCTGATGTGCCTTATCCTAACACGTCGGGACCGGCGGGAGAAGCACGCTTTACGGTGGGATTCAAATAGGCGATGATCACAACCGCCTCGTTGAGCTCAGTCGGCAATAGAAATTTATGCGAGCGCGAAAACGTCCAGGGGGACAGTCTTGGCGGGCCGCGCTTCATGGACGAGCCGGCGAACCCTTTCGGTAGTCTCACGCGAGAAGGTCGGCTCGCCGCAACGTTCACAGATTTGGGCGGGAATATGTTCGACGAGGACGGGACGACCATCAATCGTGAACACCTCGCTCACAAATTCGTTTCTCGCGGCTGTGTTGCCGCATACATGGCAGTTAAACATGACTAACTCCGTCTCCGGTAATCAACCCATTCATTCGGGTTTGGCTCATAAATTGTAATAATCTTCGTCAATTCCGTCTCGGCAAACGATACCTGAAAGTGCAGGGGCCGTCCACCCGCCGTGAAACCGAGCAGCAGCGCACTCGGCGAATATTTATCCTCGGGATAGTCCTCAATCGGCTCAGCATCTGTGCCCGCCTCTCGAATTTCCTGTTCGCTGATGTTCCGTTCGACTACACGCCGGAAAGCGTGGCGACTAAATTCAAATTTGCCGGTGGCAAGCTGCCGCCGAACATCTTGAAGCGTTTTCATCTAGCTGGGGCTTGGATGATGACAATTTTACAACCGACCGTAAACAAAACACTGTACTGATCGAAAACCAGTTACGATGCATGAGTGCTTGCTACTTGCTACGCCGCCTGCTCGCCGCTTCCTTCGTCATTCGAGCTTCGCCTGCCACGCCGTAGCCTTGGCGAAGGCGGGTCATTCACGGCACATTCTGCTCATTCCCGGAACATCATCAGTCGAACACCTGAAAGAGAACCTTGCTGACACTGGCCTTCAATTGCCTCACGAGGCAATTAAGGAATTGAATCATGCCGCCCTGCGGCAATCCAACAGTCGGGCACATTCTTAATGACCCAGCGGGAGCGTAACGCAATCCCCGGCTAAAACGTCAGATCAGCTCTCACTTCTTTCAGTTTACCCGCCGTGGCGGGCAATTGGAAAGCGCGACGGCTCCTTCACCTGCGTTAGGGCGTCGCACCGACTAAACGGGGTTTGCCGGGCTTTGACCGGTGTCAAGAATTGATGAGTGACCCCTAATTGTTCTACCCCGGGAGAAGGCGAGCGTCTCCCGCAATACCGCGAGCGAAAGCTTCCGGTTTGTCTCCGCACCGGCGACTGGTCTGAAACCCGTTTGGTCCCAGTATTTCGTATGGGCCAATACCGTGTGATTGGCGAACGGGCCGAGGGCTTGTGTTCGCACTTCCACGTCCCGGATACCGGGGCCGAATTCCGGCCGCAATCGCCCGCCCACAATATCCCCGAAGATTCCGCCCAGCGCTGGAAAATACAGATTCGTCCACTGCGTTACCGCGAAGGGTGCGGCGTGATGCAGGAACAGAGGGGTGAATTTCTTCCCCTCGCCGACATCCACCGGTGTCTTGCCACCGAATGTATATCCCTTTTCATCCCGCTGTGGCGGGCAAGTTGGGAATTCACGCTGATGCTTCCGGCGGTCGAAATCCTCCTTGCTGTCAGCCAACAACAACATCGCGTGCACGAGCGGACTGCCCAGGGTGATGAAGTCCGTGATGCGCCACGGATTGCCAAACCGCTGTAGTTCCGCCAGAACATCCTTCTGGCGATCCTGAAATTCCTTCAGCCTCGCGTCGCTGCTATCCGCCTGCAATGCCTCGCCCACGACTGAAATTACGTTCCGCAGCGTAGGTTGCGGCCCTCCCTCTTTGGCCGCCATCGCCGCTCGCACCATCGCCCGCGTAGCGGGCGTTTCCAAACCCGGATACTGTTCGTGATAGTCCTGCCACAATCGCTTCAGCAAGTCGTAGCCAATCACACTCCCGAGACTGTGGCCCACGACTACAATCCGGTCATACTCGCCGCGCTCGTGCAACGTTCGCAGCAGTTTTAGTCCCTCGGCGCGGATGGTTTGCCGCAGCTTGATATTCTGTGGCGCCGCGCTGCAATAGCGCGCCGCGTCACCCAGATAACGCACGAGAAGAAAATAAATGACCGACCCGCATCCCATCACCAGCAACCACGGCACGCTCAAAACTTTGAACGCATCAAACCAGCTACGCAATTGGGCAAGCGTTCCGGCCACGGTCAGGAGGACGACCGCGCTAGTCAGAATCCGCAGAATCCACCAGAGTGTTTTTGCCGAATCGGGAACATCCTTGCCGGGACGCCGGAGCAAGCCCCCCAACCAACCGAACACATGCCAGATCGTTGTCCCCTCCACATTGTAAGCCCAGTAATACTCGTAGAAATGAATCTTGGTACGCCCGATCGCCTGCAACCGGCGCAGCTCGAACAATTCAGACATCGGATCAGGCTTGTTCCAGTAATTGTCCTTCCCATCCGGTGCCGGCTCCAGCACCGCGCTGACAAAACTGCGAAGCGTGTCCATCGGTTTCTGTTCGCCGATACCGTGAATCAACACGACTGCTTGTTTCATGGTCTGTTCGGTCGCGGTTTATTCGTGACGCTCTCCCGCGACCTGATCCGTTCCAACAACTTGCTGGCAGGTTCGTCGTTTGGATATTGAGGGACCAGTTCGCCGCGGAAGGCTTTGGCGAGGATGGATTGCGTGAGTTTCTCGACGTGCGCTTTGGCTTTCGCGTAGCGCGCTTCGATTTGGTCGGCCAGCGCAAACAATGCTTCCACTAGGCGCACGATTTCCTCTTGTTCGGCGAACGGAGGAAAGGGGATTACTATCTCGCGAATTCGATCCTGTCCGATATTGAGCATAGAATTTTGATTATGGCGTTCGCCAAGAAGAAAAAGAAAGCTCGTTTTCCTGTCGAGGGACCTCTTCGTCGGCTGCCGGGACAATCGATTCGTGAAGAACGCGAGCGCCTATTTGACGATAAGGTTATGGGCTATTTCTTCGCCGTTCTGGGCACGTGGCTCGTGGCAGGATGGCAGTGGCTTTACGAGTGGACCGGTGCGCTGCCGAGCCCGCGATTCGCAACGTTAGTTGCCGTTATCATCACTGTCTATTGCGCGTATCGAATCTGGCGGATCTACCCAGAGTTCCGAAACCTGAACTTAGGTGAGAAAGGGGAACGCCGCGTTAGTGAAGTGCTTCGGACGCTGCGACACAGAGATTATGTTACTTTCGACGATTTACTTCTTGAAGGAGTAAACGTCGATCATGTCGTCGTCGGTGCCGGTGGCGTATTTGCCGTCGAGACAAAGACGTTCTCGATATTCGGTAACGGTTCGGCAGGAATTGATGCCAGCGGTGTGCTTCAATTGGGAGGCAATCCTGTGTTCAAGGATCCGCTAAAACAGGCTCGCGCATCCGCCGCCATGGTTTCAGCAGAATTAAAGCGATGGATGCACCGCGACATCTGGGTGAATCCGGTTGTTGTTCTACCGGGGTGGCGAATTGATCCGCCCAAGGTTGAAACAGATGTCGTAATCTTGAATGAAGAAATAATTGCTGAGTTCTTCAAAACACGCCCACAAAAGCTGAACACTTCGGAGATTCGGGACATTTGCTCGCATCTTGATCGAAGCGCGCGGAGCTAATCGGCTCCCTTCGTGAGCCACGGCGGGCAGGCTGAGCAGGCGACGTGAGAGAGCGTGTACGACGAAAGTCCAATAGGCCTTGCCAGAGATCACTGCGATAATTCGACGCGTTAGACTACGATGTCGTCGGATACGAATACTGCGCAGCGAAGCGACGGGACAACCAGTTACAATGACCTTCGTTCGCTCGTATTTCTGGACAAAGAAATGATTGGCGATGTACAACGCTGAGATCGGGAGTTGATAAACCATGAAACCAAAAAACTCACTCATCCGCCCATACGCCACGTCATGCCGGCTTCCCGCCAGACGCCTTGCTCTGTTCATTGCTTTAACTTTCCTGGCAATACCTTCGCACGCCCAAGCCTCGTTTCTCCACGGTGAGACGCTCGATACAGTCGCGGACGTCATTGCGTGGTTCGCGTTCATCATCGTCCCGCCCGTCTTGATCGTGGTCTTCCTGCTGGTCCATATCCTCCCTGAGAAGGTTGCCGAAAAGAGAAGGCATCCACAACTCGGAGCTATCAAGTGCCTGTGCTTTCTCTCGCTTTGTTTCGGCGGGCTGCTCTGGCCGATCGCCTGGCTTTGGGCCTACTCGAAGCCCGTTTTGCACAAGATGGCGTACGGCACGGATGTCGATGACTCGCACGGAAAACCGATCGGAAAAGAATCCGCGATCAAAGAACTCGAACAAATACGCGCGCGTGCCGCGGAGCTCGAAGCGGAGATTAAAGGAGGGAAGGCGTAATGGAAATCATCCTGCTTGGCATCTACGGCTTCTTCGTCTGGCTCATTTTTTTTAAATTCAAGTGGCTGCCATGGAATTTTACCACCCAGGTGATCACCATCACGTTGCCCATCGTGGCAATGATGGCTCTTTTCCTCCTTCTGAACATCTGCGCGCCTGCAACTGACGACGTGCGCGCCATGAACTACGTGATCCCGATCGTTCCGCGCATAACCGGGCAGGTTACCGAAGTGCCGATTCAACCAAACCGGCCGATCAAGAAAGGGGACGTGCTTTTCAAGATCGACCCGATACCCTTCGAGGCGGCGGTGAAAGCCGCCGAAGCCACGCTGCGCGGATTGCAGGATCAACTCAAAAACGCGACGGCCAAAAAAGCGGCGCTCACTCCGCGGATTGATCTGGCGAAAAAGCGCGTCGAACAATTCACGGCACTTGCCGCGACCGGGGCCGGAAAGCGGGCCGACCTCGAGCAGGCGCAAAGCGACCTCGGCAATCTTGAAAGTGAATTCCTCGCCGCCGACGCCACGGAAGCGCAGGCCGGAGCGCAGATCATCAAGGCCGAAGCCGACCTGCGCAGTGCGAAATTCGACCTCGAAGGCTGCGTCCACGTTGCTCCCGCCAACGGGCGCGTGGCCAACCTTTCCCTGCAACCCGGCGTGCGCGCGACCCAGTTCGCGACAATGCCGGTGATGAGCTTCATCCAGGAGGACGATCCGTGGCTGCTGGCATTCTACCGGCAAAACGAATTGCGCTACGTCGAACCCGGCGACGAAGCGGAAATCTTTATGAAGGTGTATCCCGGCCGCATCATCAAGTGCAAGGTCGATTCCATCCTTTGGGCGACGGCACAAGGCCAGCTGCCAATCAACGGGAACCTCCCCAACACTGCGCCCATTTCGGCACCCGAACAGCGAATCGCAGTGCGACTCGTCACAGATGGGAAGGATAAAGACGTCTTCCTTGCTGCTGGCGCCCGCGGTGGGGGAGCGATCTACACGAACGATATTACGGCGATCCAGATCCTCCGTCGCGTGATCGTTCGCATCACAGCCAAGTTCGACTGGTTCGTCATCAAACATCTCTCCGCTCTCTTCGGCGGCCACTAGGATCACACGATGAACGCGCGGCGCTGCACCCTGCTTCTTGCTACCGTCAGCAGCCTCACATTTGGTGGTTGTGTGCTTAAGCAACCGCCCTATGGGGCGGACATCATGCC
>JBARMF010000401.1:0-3275 GCA_049802315.1 Candidatus Udaeobacter sp. | reverse complement strand
TTCCAAGACATCTGGGCCGACATTAAGACAATGCACAATCTCTCAAACTGGTAGCCTCTATCTGCTTTTTGAGAACGCGATGAAGTTCGATAGGTGTGGCGCTATCATCGCGAGATACGCCATCATTGGTGAATGTTTAAGAAAACTGTGGAGCGCTTCCATCAGTTCGACGACCGCTACGTTCGGGCGAGTGTCGATGAACTGGTGATAAGTATCGGCAGCGTTGGCCCAGCTCCACGTGTCGGTGAAAGCGTGAAATTGTGCCTGGCTGACTTGTCCGCTCGGCTCGCGAAAGAGGACGTTGTAATCGGCATTGGAGTTAAACGGTGGATTGAGATAGACAAAGATCGACGGTCACGTCGGGAAATTCCTTCCGATCCGAAAGCCATTTCAGATTGTCGCCGAAATAAAGCCGATTCATTCAGGGAGATATCCAGAGATTCCTCGACTTCGCTCGGAATGACAAGCCTGAGTGGTGGGCGCACACAACCTTGCGACTGACGCTCGCCGATCTTATATTTAGAGACGCGCTCGGCGCTAAAGTGTTAGGAGGTCATTATGCCAACAACAATTGCTGCTCCAAAAACGAAGAGAGCTTCTGCAGTGCAGGAAGATTTTTTGCCGCTTGAGGGCACTGATCACATAGAATTTTATGTCGGTAACGCCAAGCAGGCGGCGCATTTTTATCAAAGCGCGCTCGGTTTTCAGCCGCTGGCCTACAGCGGACCCGAAACCGGAGTGCGAGAGCGCGCAAGCTACGTGGTGCGGCAGAACAAGATCACGTTTGTCTTGACCACACCGCTGCGAACAACTCATTCGGCCGCCGATCACATCCATAAGCATGGTGACGGCGTGAAAGCGATCGCGTTAAGAGTAAAAGACGCGACTTCCGCATGGAAAGAAACCACGAAGCGTGGGGGCAAAAGTTACATCGAGCCGAAAACGCTAAAGGACGAGAACGGGAAGATCGTTCTTAGCGGCATCCATACTTACGGCGAGGTCGTGCACGTGTTTGTCGAGCGCGATGATTACACCGGCCCGTTCATGCCGGGTTTTGTGAAATGGGATCCACCGTTCCGCGCGACGGAGACGGGATTACAGCATGTTGATCACTGCGTCGGCAACGTTGGATGGAACCAAATGAATCCGTGGGTGAAGTTTTATGAAGACGTGATGGGATTCAAAAACATCCTGACCTTCGACGACAAAGACATTTCCACGGAATACTCCGCGTTGATGAGCAAGGTCATGAGCAATGGCAACGGGTTCGTGAAGTTTCCGATCAACGAGCCAGCCGAGGGCAAAAAGAAATCGCAGGTGGAAGAGTATCTCGATTTTTACAACGGCGAAGGTGTGCAGCACGTCGCGATCGCGACCAAGGATATCGTCAAGACCGTGACCGAGATTGAGAAGCGCGGCATCGAGTTCTTGAATATTCCATCCACGTATTACGATGAGTTACCCGCTCGCGTTGGTCACATCGATGAAGACCTGGAGCCGCTAAAGCGGCTCGGCATTTTGGTCGATCGCGACAACGAAGGTTATCTGCTGCAAATCTTCACCAAGCCGGTGGAAGATCGGCCGACGCTGTTCTTCGAAATCATTCAGCGCAAAGGCGCGAAGAGTTTCGGCAAAGGCAATTTCAAAGCCCTCTTCGAGGCGCTCGAGAAAGAGCAGGACAGGCGAGGTAATTTGTAACCCATGTCATGTTGAGCGAAGTCGAAACATCTCTAACTATTCTCTGGGCCTCGCTTCGGTTGCGAATGTCGAGAGATCCTTCGACTCCGGTCAGGATGACAATCTAAAAGGAGGATCACATGCCATTTTATCAAAAACTTGGCGAGATACCGCGAAAGCATCACATCTGGTTTCATCGCAACGGTGCGGCGCCGACGTTCAAGAACGAAGGCATCGCTTACGAGCACGTCATTACGACGGAAGGTTTCAACGAAGCCTATTCAATCATGTATCATCTGCGTCCGCCCACGCGCGTGCGCAGCGTCAAGCTGTTGAAGTGCGAAGAACTGAAGAAAGCGGCCGATAGTCCGCTGCGACATCATCATTTGCGCACGGCGAACATTGCGCGAAAGGGCGATCTCTATAGCGGCCGCATTCCGATTCTCTTCAATCAGGACATGACCGCATGGCGCGCGCGCCCCGAAAAAGCGTACGGCAAGTTCGAGTATTATAAGAACGGCGGCGCCGATGAGATCATCTTTGTCTTCAAAGGCGGCGGTACAGTTGAAACGATTTTCGGAAAGCAACGTTATCGCGCAGAGGATTACATCGTCGTCCCGCGCGGCATCACTTACCGGCTGGTGCCCGATAAGGTAGAAGAGGAAGATTATCTCATCCTCGAATCAAGCGGTCCGGTGCGAATTCCGAAGCGTTATTTGAATCAGGAAGGCCAAATCAAAATGGGGGCGCCTTATTCGGAGCGCGATTTTCACGGCCCGACTGAGCTCAATGCAATCGACAAGGAACAGGACACGGAAATCCTGGTTAAGGACGGCCCCCGCTGGACCTGCGTAACAATGGCGCATCATCCGTTCGATGTCGTCGGTTGGGACGGCTACGTTTATCCGTTCACATTCAACGCCCAGGATTTCGAACCGATCACCGGCACGGTGCATCAACCGCCGCCCATCCATCAGACATTCGAGATTCGCGGTTATGTGGTCTGCACATTCGCGCCTCGCTTTTTGGATACGCATCCCGAAGCCGTAAAGATTCCGTGGGTGCACGACAATGTTGAGGCGGATGAAGTTTTATTTTACGTGCGCGGTAATTTCGGATCGCGCCGTGGAATCGAGCCGGCGTCGATCACGCTGCATCCCCGCGGCATTCCGCACGGGCCGCATCCAGGAACGATCATGGCGAGCAAAAACGCGACCCGCACAGAAGAGCTCGCAGTGATGTTCGATACGCAGCACACACTCGAATTGACCGAGGCGGCCGTCGCGCTGGACGACGAAAAATATCCGTTGAGCTGGCTGGATTGATTGCAAGGAGCGACGGCTTGGGCAGCCCCGAAAGCTTTCGGGGCTGGGAAGCCGTCACTCCTTGAGAGAGCGCGTACTCACGGTAAATTGGCTACATGCGCGACGGAAATTCCGAAACTGAAACTGAGTTGCAAGCGGCTGAACGGCGAATCAGCAAGATTCAACGCTGCGGCGACGCTCGGGTCGCGAGCATGGAGCAATCGTTTCTCGGCTTGCTCGAAGCCATTGGCGAAGATCCGCAGCGCGAAGGGTTGGTTAGAACGCCGGGCCGAG
>JBARMF010000400.1:0-7219 GCA_049802315.1 Candidatus Udaeobacter sp. | reverse complement strand
GGCGATCATCAACACCCGGCAAAACGGCGCGAGTCGCGCGAGCCACGGCCAGCACTTCGTCCACGATCTGTTCCATTAGCTTTTTTGCATCGTCATTTTGTGCGATTTGACCGTAACGGACGTGTCCTAATGCTGAGATCGCGTTCAATGCGCAATTACGAAGCAGTTTCAGCCAGAGTTCGCCTTCGATATTGTCGGAAACCCGGCACGGAATACCGGCGCGAACGAAAAGATCTGCCAGGTGCGTTGTTCGTTCGGACGGCGGTCCGACGATCAAATCACCACGTGCGAGATGTTTCACGCGACCGGCTTCGGGCACGGACACCGCGACGTAAACGACGGCCGGCACCGCCACCACGTTCGCCACAGCGCGAACCTGGTCTGCATTATCGACGCCGTTTTGCAAACAAACCACCGTGGCATCTGGCCTAACGAATCGAGCTAATTGTGTCGCGGTCGCTGACGTATCGTTCGCCTTAACGCAGAAAAGAATGAGCGAACAATCTCGAAGGCCGCTCATCTCAACAGTCGCCTTGATCGCGATTCGCTCCTGGCCTTCTGATTTATCGAGAACAAGACCTTTCGAGTTAACCGCGTCAGCAAAATGTTTTCGCCCGATGAAGAGAGTTGGCGCGCCAGCGCGGGCAAACATTCCGCCGAAATAGCCACCTACCGCGCCTGCGCCAACGACCGCGATTCGCGGCCATTCTCGAGTTTCGCTCATTAAGTGTCTTTAGGCAGCACGAGTTGCTTCAGATCATAAGTCGAATAGGCCGTCGGCTTCGCGCCTCTGGTTATGATGCCGTCAACGACCCGAGCAAACGCTTCGGTGTGCCAGTGCCTGCGTGTCTGCCACCATTCCTGAATTCCTTGGTAGGCTAGAAAATCGCTCATGGTCCGATCGATCTCGTCCCACAACTCGGTATTTAATATCCCTTCGCGCCTGGAGTAATACATTCCTTCGAAGTTTTTGAAGAAGCGATTTTGGAAAGCGCTAAAGCGAAGCTTCGATACAGCATCGAGGCCGTGAAAGGATTGCACACCGCGTAGATAAACGGAGGTAAACTCTGCGTTTTCGTGCAACGCCTTGGTCAGCTCACCCCATTGCTCAGTGAGAGCATTCACGGCTGACTGACGGCGTTCCCTGTTCTGCTCACGTAGCTGGATAGCGAAGTAAATGATCGAAGGAACTCCGATAATGACGGTAGCGAGTTGACCGATGGCTGTGAGCATTGCCCAGTTCATTTAAATCTGTTTCTTTTTTAGACTAAGCAGACGGTCTCCAAGTCCGGCAAGGTAACGAAGGCAACCCGCTATTTTTCTAAGGTGCAGGCGCCGACGCTGCGAGATTCGAATTCCACATGTCGGCGGCACATTTCCAATTTCCATCGGTTTGTTTTTCCCAGACCTCGAGGTACTTCCCGCGATCGTTCATCGGCTTGCCGCTCGCGTCGTTCATCGTCGATTCGTACGTGCCGCTCACCCACGCCATCTCGCCTGATTTGCCGACCTTCACTCTAGTCGGTTGCCAGGTGATGACGAAGCCGGGACTGGCGAACATATCTTTCCAGCGATTTCGAATCGCGTCTTTCGTCGCAACGCTCGTTGCGTTTGGAGCGAACACGATCGCATCGTCCGAATAGAAGGCGATTGTTTGCTCGACATCTTTACCTGCTGCCGTTTTCGCCCAGTCGCCATCAAGACCACGAAGAAGTTGCTCGACCGGTTGGGTACCGCCCGGTTTTTCCGACGGCGATGCTTGCGAGATCGAAAGCGGCTCGCTCTGCTTGCCGCGCCGTAGCTCCTCGGAGGCGGGTGAGAGGTTCCGCGCTGGCGCGGGAAACAGCAGGTGGTAAGCAGAAAGACAAAACGCAGTGCCTGCCACGCCAAAGATGAATGTCGCGAACTTACGACGGCTCCAATAAGGAATAACCTCGCCAGGCGAAAGATCCTGAGTCCGCTTCAGGCCCTCGGGTGTCATCTCGAAAGACCAAGAAATGAATACGGCCACGGCGAATCCAAGGGCGAGCAATACCACGAATGCTGTGATGATTGACTCTGGCGCGTCGACGAGGGGCAAAAGAACCGACGCAATCTCAATCAGCAGCCACGCCACTACGGCATAAGTGAGTGCGACCCTGAAAACGTTGCGTCGTCTTAGCTCGGAGAAGAATGAAAGTTTGTCGCTCATCACGTTGTAGGTAAACCGACTTTGACGACCAAGTTCTTGTATCGGGCATCATCGCGCAAGCCGCGCAACACCGGATCAACCAAAAGACTCGGCATGCCGCCGTCGTGATTATCAAACGCGATTTGCAACCACTCGAACGCTTTGTCTTTCTCGCCTCGAACGGCGTAAACCTGGGCGATTTGATAGGCCAGGCTATCTCGGCTATTGGCGATGAGGTCGGCCAAAGCAGCGTCAGCTGCCGCGTGGTCGCCACGTATATATTGTGCGAGCGCTAGTTCGAAAGAACGAATCCTGTCGTCCGGCTCCAGTTGCGCTTCGCGTAGAGCCGTTTCGCCATCGCCGCGCTGGACAGCGACGAGCACCTGCCATCGATGACTGGAAGACGCGGACGGCTGCAGCTCTGCCATTTTGCGCCCAGCCGCGTCTGCCTCATCAAGTTTGCCTGCGTAGAAAAGGACTCGGCCAAGGGTGAATTGCGTTCCAGCAGATAAAGGATCGAGCTCGACCGCCTGCCGCGCCTGACGTTCAGCCTCTTTCATTCGGCCCGTGTAAACGATTACTCGCGCGAGCAAATCGTTCGCGGTCGGATTTGTCGGAGAAAGCTCTTTCGCGCGCTGTAGTTCGCTCAAGCCTTCAGCAAACTTCCACTCGGCAAAAGCTCGGACCCAGCCGAGAGCTGCGTGCGCTTCCGCCAGCGAAGGCGCGAGCGCGATGGCTTTCTCGGCATCGCTCCGCGCCTTTGGAAACGCGGTCGATCGCTGGCCGGTAAGGTCACCAACAACAGTCCAAACTTCGGAACGCTCCGCGTAAGCCAGAGCGTAATCAGGATCGAACTGGATCGCCTGATCAAAGTAATCGATCGCTTTGCGGTAGTCTTCAGCGTTACGTCGCACGGAGTAGAAATGCCCTTGGAGGTAGGCATTGTGAGCTTTCACGCTGTTCGTAGCCATTGGAGCCGACTTTTCTTTTAAGCCAAGCAAAGTGACCCTCAGTGACTCAGCGACCGCCTTGGCGATTTCCTGCTGAACCGCGAAAATATCTTTAAGTTCAAGATCGAACGTTTTCGTCCAAAGCTGAATTCCGTCCGTGGCGTTCACTAGTGCAGCTACGATACGCACTCGATCGCCTTGCTTGCGCACCGTGCCGTCCAAAAGGGTGCTCACACCCAGCTTCTCGCCAATTGCCTTCGGTTCCTCTTTCCTATCTTTGAAGCGGAACGAAGAACTGCGACCGATGACCTTGAGCCCGCTAATTTGAGCCAGAGCTGCGATCAATTCTTCCGATAATCCATCGGAAAAATATTCGTCCTTCGGATCACCGCTTTCGTTGATCAATGGGAGCACCGCGATGGATTTCCCAGGAACGGCTGCAGCCACGCCGGTGGGTCGAGGCGCTGAGTGGCCTGCAGTGTATCGGCCGACAAAGAACAAACCGACAGAGAGCGCTGCACCGATGAGGACAATATAAATCCAGGCAACGCCGCGAGATCGCTGTCCCGCTACATCGGCAGCTTCCGTGCTTTTGATTCCTTCGGATGTCATTTCAAATGCCCATGCGATGATCAGCGCTATCGGAAAACCGATGACGAGAAGGACAACTACAAGACGCACGATCCAATTTGGGATTTCGAAGAATGGAAAAATCTGGCTGGCAACCTGCATCAGCAGCCAGGCCACAACCGCGTACGCAACTCCGACCTTGTACACGTTGCGCCGCTTCAGCTCGCCGAAGAATATCTTCGGATTCATCGCACGAATTTACTTGCTCTGATCTTTCGGCGCGAGTGAGTTGACGATCTTCTCGAAACGCGGATCGCCGCGGAGCGGATTCCACATGGGATAGAGCTTGAGTCGGGCGTAGTTAGTGTAGCCCGGCATTGTCACCAGCTTTTGCAACAGTTCGATAGCCCGATCAGGTTCGTTGGTCCACGTATAGACCTGCGCTAATCCCTCAAGGACTAACGCGCCATCGTAAATGTCCTTGGAAACCGGCATCAAATCGACGGCGCGTTTCGCCTCTTGAATCGCCAATTCTTTGTGGCCGAGACCGGCGTCTACCTGAGCGAGAACGGCAAGCGTTCGTGCGTCTTCCGGCTTAACTGCCAATCTCTGCTCCAGGATTGTGCGCGCGCGGGAGAACGCATCGGTGGCACGCGCGGAATCGCCTTTTGCTCTCGCAATTATCGCTTCAAACCACGCTTTGGGGTAGTAGAAGCTGTAATCAATGTCTTGAAAATCTTCACGTGGTGAAGCGGCAAGTACACGTTCTGCTTCGGCAAAGTTACCGTCGATCAACGCCAGGAATGCTCGAATCGGAGTTTGTGCGCCACCTACGTCCATGTCGGGGTTTTCCGATAGCACCTGGCGCAATCCTGTTGAGTTGCCGGTTCCATAGAAAAGGGCTGAGTCCCGCCGAAAGAAAACAATTGGCGTGCGCTCGCCCGCAGCCAGCACGCGGTCGTAAACCTGCGCCGCGAGCAGATGCCTTCGTTGCAGGTTGTAGGTATCAGCGAGCAGGTTGTAAGCATTCGGGTTTCGAGGGTCGAGCTCCACGGCGGTACGGAAATCTCGCTCCGCTTGAGCCCAATTGTTGCGACGCCGGTTGATGTAACCTGAAAGAATGAAGAACGCCGCGTCATTCGGCAGACCGGGACGCGCTATTGCTAGTTCCTTTAGAGCACCATCGTAGTCGCGGCGACACCGGAACAGAAAATCAGCCATCGCGAAGTGTGCTTCGGCTGAGTCAGGGCGAAGTCGCAGCGCTGCCTTCACTGCTGCTTCAGCAAGAAGGATCCGGTCCGGCGTAGGATCGAGGTCGAAAAAATAAAGCAGAGCGTTAGCGCGTGCGATGTAGCAGTACGCGGAGACAAAATCGGGATCGCGTTTTATTGCCTGATCCAGCGATTGGAGAGCGGAGAGCAAGGCAGCCCGGACATCCTCTGCGATCAGATAGCTGTCCACGATTTGCTTGGCGCGAAGATAAAGCTCGAACGCTACCAAATCCTGGGTTGGACGCGCCTCGATGTCGGCCTTCTGCTCAGGCGACAGTTTTGTCTGGAGCTGCGCAACGATTAATTCCGCCAGCTCACTCTGAATCGTAAACAAATCGGCAGCGGTCCGATCATACGTCTTAGCCCAGATTTGTGAATCCGTACGGGCGTCAATTAACTGTGCAGCGATACGTAGCCGATCACCTGAGCGTTGAACGGAACCCTCGAGAATGTGTGTAACACCAAGCTGTCGACCGATCTCGCGCACATTTCGCGGCTCGCCGCTCTTATATTGGCGCACGGTGGTGTGGCTGATGACCCTCAGGTCGGCGACCCGCGCCAAATTCGTCAGGATCTGATCCTGCACACCATCTGCGAAGTACGTGTTTTGTTTGTCGTCGCTTAAATTTTCAAACGGCAAAACAGCAATCGACTTTGCCGAAGTCTCGGCCACCGCGTTTCGCGTCGGCGCGGCCGAGTAGCGGCCGAGAAAAAATAATCCGATTGAGAGAAGCGCGCCGATAACTACCACGTAAATCCAGCCGTATTTCTTCCTTCGCGTCGTCTCCGGCATCGCATCGGCGGTTTCGGTGCGCTTGATTCCCTCCGGCGTTATCTCAAACGCCCATGCCAAACCGAGCGCAATCGGGAGACCCATCACGATAAGCACAACAAGCAGCTGAATAACCCAGTTCGGAATACTGAAAACCGGCAGTACCTGCGCGAGCCCCTGAGCCAGAGCCCACCCGGCCACGACGTACGCCACCGCAACTTTGTAAACATTGCGCCGCTTTAGCTCCGAAAAGAATTTTCCCGAGTTCAACGTTGTGTGTCGGATTTTCCAAATTCCCGTGCCGGAAGAATTTTCTCGGCTAGCGCTTCAAATCGCGGGTCGCCTCGGAGCGGATCGAGCATCGGATCAGCTCGGATCCAGGCAGTATCAATGTTATCGTGATTCTCGTATTCACGTTCCAGATAATCGATGGCTTTTGTTTTGTCGCCCAGCCCGATGTAAACCAGCGCGATGAGATACCCCCGCACGAATTGTTGCCTGGCCCGCGTTTCAAGCTCTCGAACCAACTCCAGCGCCTGGTCTTTTTTGCCGGTATCCGCATAAGCGCGGCCGAGTAGTGCGAGAATTTGTGGATCGTCGTCGAGCGTTCGCGCTTTCTGATATTCGGCAATCGCCGCGGCTGTGTCGCCCTTTAAGTAAAGCGCTTGGCCGAGATTCCAATGCGCGTAGCCGAATTTGTTATCCAGGGTGAGCGTCCGCTGGAGCTGCGCGATAGCTTGATCATACTGACGCGCCATCATTAACGTGCTGCCAAGATCCGCATCGATGATGAGCGAAAGCGGATCCAGCTCTACAGCTCGTTTATTTTCGCTGATCGCTTCGTTGAAGCGGCCGAGCGCCACCAGAAGAGCATTGCCATACCAGTGGTGCGCCGTGGCGTAATTCGGATTCAGCTCAATTGCGCGTTTAAATTCCTTCTCTGATTGGGCAAAGTTTACATCGGAGAAACACAACAATAAGCCTAGGGCAGTGTGTGCCTCAGCTGAAGTTTCCTGCAACTCAATCGCCCGTTCCGCAGCAGCTTTCGCCTTCGGAAAGTAATCCTGCGGGGATCCGGCATCGAACAACGGTATCAATATGTAGCTCTCTGCGAGGCCAGCGTAGGCGGTGGCATAATGCGGATCGATGGCGATGGCTTGCTGGAAATAATCGCACGCGGTTTTCAGATCCTGGCCAGTGCGTTTGTTCCAGAAAAACCGGCCCTTGAGATAAAGCTCATACGCCTCGGGATTCTCCGTCGGTTTGTTTGACATCGCCGTGGTCTCTGAGCCGCTGAGCTTCGCCTGCAGAGTGTCGGCAATTGTCTTTGCGATATCGCTTTCGACTGAGAAAAGGTCAGTCAATTTGCGATCGTAAATCTCCGCCCAGAGATGCGCGTCAGTCAGAGCGTTAATAAGCTGCACATTCACACGCACCTCATCCCTGGCTTTCTGAACGCTGCCCTCCAGGATGTTCGTAACGCCGA
>JBARMF010000399.1:0-5383 GCA_049802315.1 Candidatus Udaeobacter sp. | reverse complement strand
CTGCTCGGCTTGGTTGAAGAACGATTCGCTTTGCTCCCATCGGCCTTCTCTGCGCGCGACGAAGGCCAGTAATTCAGGAATCCGGCTGCTATTGGGCAGAAGCGGACGTGCTTGCTCGAAGTAACGCACAGCGCTGTGGTAATCCTTTAGGTAGGCGTAGTCGTAATACCCTTTGGCTACCAATCCCTCGCCGAGATTAGGTTGAAGAGTAAGCGCGCGCTCGGCCGCTTGGCGCGCCTCTTCGCGGAGCGATTCAGTGGCTTGAAGGGTGATTCCGATGTAGCCGACTGAATCAACAAAAGACAGTAGCGCCCAGGCAAGAGCGAATTTCGGATCGAAGCGCACAGCTTCTCTCAAATGCTTCTGCGAACCAAGGGAGTTCGCGGGCGAATTCTGCGCTTTGAGACTATAAGCCAGCGCCCGCAGGTAGGCATCATAAGCTTCGGGATGGTCCGTCGGTTTGGCGGTGATCTCTTGCTCTTCTCGACCGGTAACATGTGCCCGCAATTGATCGGCGATGGTTTTTGCTACTTCGGTTTCGACAGAAAAGATGTCACTGAGTTTCCGATCAAAAGTCTCCGCCCAAAGGTGTGAATCATTGGCTGCTTTGATTAGCTGCACGTTTACCCGGAGAGTGTCGCCCCTCCTTTGCACGCTTCCCTCCACAACGTGGGCGACGCCAAGCTGCCTTGCAATCTCGGGTAGGTTTTCCGGCGCGCTCTTGTAGTGTTGCGTTGAAGTGCGCGAGATCACTTTTAGATCGGCGATCTTCGATAAGCGTGTCAGAATCTCGTCCTGGATGCCGTCGGCAAAGTAGGCATTGTCCGGGTCTCGTCTATCATTTTGAAATGGAAGCACGGCGATGCTTTTCTCAGGCACAGCCGGCGTTGATCTCACGCGGTTGCTGGAAAACATCATGATAGCGGCGACGATTGCCGCGAGCGCGAGCAACGCTGCCGTCGCTGCTGTCCAGCGCAACCAGGAACGAGCCGCGGTGGAGCGTCGCAACTCAGCCTTGAATTCCAATTTGTGACGAAGACCTTTCAGCGCCTCAAGCAGCTCGTGTGCGGTGTTATACCGTTCCTCGCGATCTTTGCGCAGCGTTTTGCTGATAATCTGCTGAAGCTCAGCCGGAGTGTGCGCGACGTAACTTGTGAGCGGCGGTGGCTCCTTCTCAAGAATCGAAGCCATCACCTCTCCTGCCGTTCCGCCGGTGAACGGCGCATGCCCCGTTACCATTTCGTAAAGAACTACGCCGAGACTCCAGACATCGGTACGCTTATCAATCGGCGCGCCGCACGCTTGCTCCGGCGACATATAACGAACGGTTCCCAATAACGATCCCAGGTGGGTCTCAGCCAGCGTCATCGACTCTGCCCTGTCCGCCGTAGCCTCGGCGAAGGCAGATTCGGCTAGTTTTGCGATCCCGAAGTCGAGCACTTTCACATACCCGTCCGGCCGGAGCATGATGTTCTCCGGTTTGATGTCGCGATGGACAATGCCGGTTTCGTGCGCGGCGGCGAGTGCACCCGCCACTTGGATAGTAACGTCGACAGCTTCGCTCAGCTCCATTCGCCCGCGCACGAGACGTTGGCGCAGGGTCTCGCCTTCGATCAGTTCACTGGCTATGTAATGAGTAGAGTGATCCTCGCCGATCTCGTAAACCGTCAGGATATTTGGATGATTGAGCCCGACTACAGCGCGGGCCTCTTGTTGGAACCGCGTCAGACGCTCCGCATTCCCAGTAAAGTGCGCGGGCAGGAGTTTGAGCGCGGCCTTGCGGCCCGCTGTAATGTCGGTGGCCAGATAGACTTCGCCCATCCCGCCGGCGCCGATCCGTTTAGAAATTTTGTAATGGCCAATCGTCTGACCGGCGAGCAAGTCAGGTTGCCCATTTTCGATAATCCTCGTAGCAATACCGGCAGCTGGGGTTTCAATGAAGCTGTCTGCCCCTTCATGAGAAGTTAGAAGCGCTTCGACTCTGCGGCGCAAAAGCGCGTCACCGCTGCAGGCCTTGTTCAGAAATGCGCCAACCTGGTTCGGCTCGCGATCCAGCGCGGCATGAAAGATTTCCTCAATCGTCTGTAGCTGCGCCGCCGTCATATTCGACCCTACTGTCCGATGATAGTCAGGATGGTTACATTCTAATTCGTTTATTCCACCTCGTGCAATTCATTGCGCAACCAGGCTTTGGCGAAAATCCAATCACGTCGCACAGTCACGGTCGAGATCTTCAGGACCTCAGCGATTTCGTCATGATTGAGGCCGCCGAAATATTTCAGTTCCACGACATGCGCTTTTCTTGAGTCGAGCGTCGCCAATCTCTCCAGCGCCTCATTGACATCGAGAATCTCTGTTGTCTGTTCGGGCGAGATTAGTGCGACCTCGTCCAGCTCTACTTTAAGCGCGCCGCCGCCGCGTTTTTGGGATTGAGACGCCTTGGCATAATTGACCAGAATTTGACGCATCGCTTGTGCGGCCACGGCAAAGAAGTGTGAGCGGTTGGTAAAATTTGGACTCGTCTGGTCGGCCAGACGCAAATAAGCCTCGTTGACCAGCGCCGTCGTTTGCAGTGTGTGATTGGGGCGTTGGCCTCCCATATAATGATGCGCCAGACGCCGAAGTTCTTCGTGAACCAGCGGGGTTAATTCTCTGAGGGCGGCTTCCTCTCCGTGACTCCATTCAGCCAGGAGTTGGGTCACGTTTTGCGGGGAGGCAGAAGACATATCGATAAGGTGCTCCTTCGCATTCTATCACCGTCAAACGCTTTCCACACGGGGAAGCGTTTCCAAAATTTCTCAATCCAGATGATCACTTTCGCCCAGCTTTCTTGTTTATCTCAATGGAAGGCAAATTACGAAACCAAAAAGAAAGAATAAATCATGAAAAACATCTCCTTTATCCTGTTGCTAGGCTTGACTTCGCTGTTGGCATTCACTCCTCAATCTGGGAATGCGCAAACCTTCAATGAAAAGTTGGGAACTGGTGCCCTCCAATCGAACACCACGGGTTCTTACAACGTCGCTCTTGGGGACTATACGCTCTTTGCCAATACGACGGGCTCCTCCAACACCGCCACCGGTGCAGCTGCACTCCTCTATAATACTACGGGCAACGGAAACATGGCCAGCGGTATGACTGCACTCCTCTATAATACCACTGGCAACGAAAACACCGCCAGCGGTACGAGTGCGCTTTACTACAACACGACGGGCTACTCCAACACTGCCAGCGGAGTGCGCGCGCTCTACCAGAATACGGAGGGCTTCTATAACACTGCCAGCGGGTTCCGGTCGCTTTTCTCTAATCATACCGGTAACTACAACACCGCTAGCGGTGTCAACGCGCTCTGGGCGAACTCGACGGGCGGATACAACACTGCCAGCGGTTTCGAGGCGCTCTACTTCAATAACGGCGGATACAACACTGCCAACGGGGTCCATGCGCTCTATTCGAACACAAACGGTTTCGCAAACACCGCCAGCGGTGCCGGTGCGCTTCAGAACAACACAACCGGCGGATCCAACACTGCCATCGGGGACTTTGCGCTCATCTCAAACACTATGGGCGCTTTCAATATCGCCCTCGGCGAGTACGCCGGCGCCGCGATTGTCACCGGAAGCCACAACATTGACATCGGTCACCAAGGAGAAGCGACAGGGGAAAGCAACACGATCCGAATTGGCACGACGGGCACGCAGATCGCGACCTACATGGCCGGCATCTATGGCAGCCTCACACAGGATGGTACGCCCGTATATGTGAATAGCGCCGGCAGGCTAGGCACGAGCCCGTCCTCGCGGCGTTTCAAGAAGGACATCGCGGACATGGGCACGGCCAGCGAGGGTCTCCTTGCCCTGCGCCCAGTCAGCTTTCACTATAAGGAAGAGTTCGACAGTAAGGGCATCCCGCAGTTCGGCCTCGTGGCCGAGGAAGTGGCCCAAATCTGTCCCGATCTCGTGCTGCGCGATGGCAAAGGCGAGATTTACTCCGTCCGTTACGAAGCCGTGAACGCAATGCTGCTAAACGAGTTTCTCAAAGAGCACCGCAAGGTCGAGCAACAGGAAGCGACGATGACGCAGCTCAAGTCCACTGTTGCAAAGCAGGAAGCGACGATTGCCTGGCAGCAAAAGGACTTCCAGTCAGCTGTCGCGCAGCAGCAGAAGGAAACTAAAGCTCTTGTAGCAAGGATCGATGAGCAGGCATCGCAAATCCGGAAAGTGAGCAACCAGCTCGCTACAGCCAGTCCGTCCGATGGGGGACTTCAAGTGAGCGAACCCGCTCCAAAAGTAACTTCCAACCACGTAGCTACCACTAACCTCCAATAATCGATAAAACCATGAAAAATATCTGCTCTATCCTGTTGCTAGGCTTGACTTCGCTGTTGGCACTCACTCCTCAATCCGGGAATGCGCAAATCTTCAATGAAAAATTGGGTACTGGTGCTCTGCAATCGAACACCACGGGTTCTTACAACGTCGCTCTTGGGGACTATACGCTCCCGGTCAATACCACAGGCACCTCCAACACCGCCTCCGGTGCAGCTGCACTCTTCTATAATACCACAGGCAACGAAAACACTGCCACCGGTACGACTTCGCTTTACTACAACACGACCGGTTACTCCAACACCGCCAGCGGAGTGCGCGCGCTTTACCAGAACACGACGGGCTTCTATAACACTGCCAGTGGGTTCCGGTCGCTTTTCTCCAACCATACCGGCTACTTCAACACCGCCAGCGGAGTCAATGCGCTCTGGGCGAACTCCACCGGCTACTCCAATACGGCCAGTGGTTACGAGGCGCTCTATTTCAACAACGGCAACGAAAACACTGCCAGCGGTACCAGTGCCCTTTACTACAACACGACGGGCTACTCCAACACCGCCAACGGAGTGCGCGCCCTCTACCAGAACACGACGGGCTTCTACAACACTGCCAGCGGGTTCCGATCGCTTTTCTCCAACCATACGGGCTCCTATAACACCGCGGGTGGGGTTAATGCCCTCTGGGCGAACTCCACCGGCAACGGCAACACGGCCAGCGGTTTCCTGGCTCTTTACTCTAGCAATGGCAGCTACAACACCGCGAGCGGTGCCTATGCCCTTTTTCTGAACACCGCAGGCAATAGCAATACGGCGACCGGTGTCGATGCCCTCGGATCGAATACGACGGGCAACGAAAACATTGCCACGGGTGGAAGTGCGCTCAGTTCGAATACAACCGGCAGCGGCAATATCGCGCTCGGGGTGTCGGCTGGTGGGAGCCTTACCACTGGCAGCAACAACATTGACATAGGAAACCTAGGAGCCGCCGGGGAAAGCGACACCATTCGCATCGGCACGACAGGCACACAAACCGCCGCCTATATCGCAGGTATCTGG
>JBARMF010000398.1:0-3240 GCA_049802315.1 Candidatus Udaeobacter sp. | reverse complement strand
ATATCGTTGTGCCAAGCAGAACGTAGCGATTTTTTTGAAGAGCGACATCAAACCTGACGCGAGCCTTCAGCCAGTACCGTAGAAGGTTCACGGGTATTGTGGCAATAACAGAGCGGGTGAGGGGAATCGTTGCCAGTCGAATCAAAAACGCGAATCTCACCTTAGCGGTAGCAGGCGCGGCACTGCGCGTAATCGATTGCCTGATCTTTCTTCGGAAACACAGGCTCGACGCCGCGTGCTTCAAAAGCTTTCCAGCCCCAACGGTGCGGTTTGATTTCCATTACCGTCATTAATGGATTCGAGATAAAACGTCACGGTTAACACCTGACGTTCAAGTTCAACAAACGCGCTGAGCTTTTCATCCGCACGCACAACGAAACGCTTCCCGTCGCAGTGTGAGTCAACAATCCAGAGTGTTCGCCCCTGAGAATCCACGGCTGAGACACAGCCCAAACTCCAACCGGCTTAGCTAAGTCTGTCTGCGAGATTTCCCAGTCCTTCACGAAGCCGAACTTTAGTCGTTGTTCTCAACCATTTGCGGCGCGAGTTTGTTCAATTCAAGCTGTGCGCTTACTCTCTGCAATCCCGCAGTAAGCCGTTCAATTTGCTCTTGCTGGCTTGCGATCATTGCCTCCTGTTTTACAGACGTAGACTTTAATTTCTGAACCGTTTGGTGCGCTTTGAGGAATTCATTGAGCAACATCGCGTTCACCTGGTCGTAGCGCACACTGTAGGGCTTTCCTTCTTTGTCGCGCACGACCAAATCACGGTTCACCTTTTCCACCTCTTCGGCCACTAGTCCGAACTGCGATGTGCCTGCTGCATCAATCTCCTTCTTGTAGCGGAACGCAACCGGCTTGAGCGCAAAGAGCGCTTGACTGGCCTCGTCCATCGGCTTGATATCATCCTTGAACCGAGCCGAGGAAGTCATTGTTCCGAGCCTTCCGCTTGAATTAACGAAGACGGCAACTCCACTGGAAGAAGTCGCGCCAAAGATCTGGCCGATGTAGCAAGCGTTATCCACGTTGTTACCACTGGTGCCGATGCAGATCACCTCATTGGCCGTAGTTATGCCACCGCCTGCACCATCGCCCAATACGATATTGCCGCTCCCTGTCGTGTTGAACCCGAGCGCGCCATTACCGAACGCCACGTTGAAGTTGCCGGTAGTGTTGGCTGCCAGCGCCCCTTTACCAGTGGCCACATTGTCATGACCGATGTTGTTAACGGGGAGCGCGGCAGCCCCAATGGCCGTATTGCTATCCCCATTGTTGGCTTGCAGCGCACGAGTTCCGATGGCCGTATTGTCGTCACCGGTGGTATTGACCACAAGCGCAGCATTCCCGTGGGCCGTATTGCGGCTGCCGCTAATGTTGTTATAGAGCGCGCTGTCGCCCGTAGCCGTGTTTCGTTCACCAGTGGTATTGCTAGAGAGCGCAAACGCGCCGTTAGCCGTATTGAAGTCGCCGTCTGTGTTGCCAGAAAGGGCAAACGCGCCAGTGGCCGTGTTTTCCTCGCCGATGGTGTTGTTCAAAAGCGCCGCGGCTCCAACGGCTGTGTTGTTGGTGTTAGTGGAGTTGAACAAAAGTGCAGCCGCGCCAAATGCCGTATTGGCGTCTGCCGTGTTGAAAAGCAGGGCTCCGGCGCCGGTAGCGGTGTTGAAGCTCCCCGCTGCGGTGCTAAAGAGCGAATACCAACCCACTCCAGTGTTTGCAGAGCCGGTGGTAAGGTTTTGAAGGGCCTTGGTTCCTTCTGCTGTAGTGAAGTTGGGATAGCCTCCGTCTGGTGGCGGCACGACGCCTTGCGCTCGTGCCAAAAGCCCGAAGCAGAGGAGCGTGAGTGTGATGAGAAGCGATGAAGTTATTGTCTTGGGCTGAATCAGTGGATTCATAGTTCTTCCTTTCTTTCCCCGCCGCCTTGATTCCGCGATTACAGGTCTGAAAGAGGCGAGAACCTAGCGGGGAGAGTTCTCCGCCTGATTCAAGATCGGCTTAGCGACGCCGAGTTTGGAAAAAACTCGCCAACCCGTCAAGGCGTTTCGCCGCAAGCGCGAATCACCGCTTCATTTACTCCACACGGCAACGACAAAGTGATATGATCGGGCCGGGATGACGTACCCGACAACACTCATCGTTGCTGTGCTTCTCTGAAGTACGGATGCAGCCGCACCGCAGGAAGTCACATGCGAATCGCCGTCCGACATTTTCAGTTGGGCGGGGCCAGACGTACATCAACAGTCGATCTGCGGCGGTTGCAAGTAGCCTTCAGGATACCATTTCTCGCACCATAAATGGCCCTGAAACGCGCTTTATTCCAATCGGTCCCGAACCTTTCATTTACGAGCGCGATCGCCAAAGTCATAACCATTCGCGGTGCGAAGCCATAACATCGGAGCAGAAAACCAGGTAACGGTGCGTCCTTTCACTATAAGCAAGATTGCCATGTAAAAACTAACCATTCTGGCAATGGTCCCACCGGACCAGGCGATGCAAGCGAATTGCACTGTTAGACCGTTGTATGCTACGACGCTTGCCGGAATCATTCTGCTTTTCAAGCACGGAATTATTCAACACAATCGTAGGCGCTTTGAAAACACCGTTTATCGCTATTGCATTCGTGTGCTTCGCATTGGCGTAATGACGCGGGCGATGGTAGCGGTTGCCGGAATCGCCTCTGTTTTCAAGACGGCGGCAATATCGCAGCCAGTCACACCATCTGCACGTCTGTGCATTGGTTATGACAATACGCCGAGTTCGGTTATGACAGAGGCGGTGATTTTTTAGGTCGTTTTCGTCTATGAAAACGAGCGGGTGAGGGGAATCGAACCCCCGTGTGCAGCTTGGGAAGCTGCCGTTCTGCCATTGAACTACACCCGCGAGGAGATTTTTGATTTTAGATTTCCGATTGCCGATTGCAACCGAAACAAATTCGCCTTTACAAATCGGCTGCTACGGGCAACCCGGGTAGCGTCCGGTGTCCTTACCACATTTTGCTTTTGATCTTCCGCTGAGGACAGTGGACGCCACAGCAGTTATTGCGTAAAAATCACTGCCACGAGACCACGTCGTCCTTTGCATTCCCGGCGTTTTTGTCGGCAGAGCCCACTCCACCCGATTTATCTGCGCCTAACGACAGCGCAATCACACCTATGGATAGAGGACTAGCTCCAGCGTTGGCCGTATAAGGATTTACAACTTGATTGTTGTAGTCACCGTCGATCCGAATCACGTAATTATTGCC
>JBARMF010000397.1:0-3214 GCA_049802315.1 Candidatus Udaeobacter sp. | reverse complement strand
CAGCAGCATCTGGGCTGATTGGCAGAGGCAACAGAATTTCCCGGACGAAAAAGATACAGCGCCTGGCTCTGGTTTCGGTGCTCGCGCTTGTTTCTATTTCTTCCGTGCACGCGCAAATCGGAACTCCGGCGGTGCCACCACAGCCGCCAAAGGCGATCTATACGCCGAAACCTGTTTACCGACCTGAATGGGCGAAACAGGGACTCGCAGGGAAAGGCGTGGTTTTGGTGACGATTGATCAACAGACCGGTAAAGTAACTGGAGCGCGAATGCTGCAGAGCACCGGAAACAAACAACTTGATGGCGCTGCTCTTGAAGCGTATTCGCAGTGGCGTTTCCAGCCGGGAACAGGGTCGCAGGTCAAGATTCCGATCGAATTTGCGAGTCGGCCAAAACCTCCGGCGCCTAAACGAACAGGGTCGCAGCCGGCAATTCTATATCCATTGTTGATTCTGCTCGGTTTTGGTGTGGCAGTAATTGTGATGCGAACGAGAAGGAGAAGCGCAAGATAATCGCTTTCTCTTCTCAGCTGGACACGGCGAGTATTTGTTAGGCCTGCAAAATGCGCTTTGCCGTTCTTCTTGGCGTTTGTGTGTCGCTCGCGACAACATCGCTGTGTAATGGCGTGGAGTTCTCACACGTCTGTGATCTACCGCCCCTGAAATTGGGATCGGCTGATCTCGACGCTATTTTACTGGAGACTCATTCCTTTATTGATGCGACGAATGGTCCCGAAGATTCCGGTTGGGAGACGGTGAAGGTTAGTATTGACGGTCAGGACATCGAGATCCCGCACTTGTCGCTTGCGAGCAGCGTCGCGTTTCCAAACCAAGTTTTCGGCTTCTCTTACATGTATACCCAGGCTGGTAAACCCATCTCGTCGGTCACGATTGATTTGGGCGATTCGTTACGTCGGGTGTCGGTAACCGGTGAGTCTGCCGATAAGGTCGACGCGTTGTCGAAGCTGCTGGAGAAGGATTTTCATCGCTACGCAACTGTTACAGGTGGCCTGAAATTCCGTCGCGTAACTGGCATATGCCTTTCGATGTTGTTTTTGACATCGCTCATGATCGGCACCGCGTATTACTGGAACACTCGAAACCGCACCGCGCTGGGCATTCCGATTTGTTCTGCAGTCGGTTTCTTGCTCGTCCTTCTCATGCCGTGGAACAGATTTCTTCCCGGCTTTGTGCTTTATCAACGCTACTCGCCATTCTTTCTCGTTAGGCATGCACCTCAGATCTTTGTCCTATGCGTTGGCGCCACTCTTTTCGGAATTCCGTTATTCTATTTTCTTTCACGAAAGCAGCGGTAGCGATTTCGCCCGTATCTTTTGTGTGGCCGTCTAACATGTTGTCGACAAACCTCGCTGCTGTAGCCGTTTGCCTGTGGCAAGCGTGTCGCGTCTGAACTGTTTCGATCCCTCAATTGTCGTTATCGGAGCAGCGCGCTAATCAGCGCAAGGACGCCGAGCAGCGCGATCAGCATTGCCATCACGCCGGATATTGATTGCGGTAGTTCGGGGCAACGCACGCGTAAGGCCTTCATCGCCCGTCGCTCTTGCCGATTCGCCAGAATCAAGCCGACCAGTCCAATGGTGATCATGACAAGACCAACTGCGCGCGGGCTCATCAGCGTAGCTGTTTCACCCTGCTTCTCGCGGAGGTACTGAAAAAATTTTGCAATGACGAATCCAAACGAAATCAGTGAGAGCGCCGTTCGCACCCAGGCGATGCGCGTGCGTTCGTACGCAAGAAACGTGCGCTCAAAGGCAAGTTGCACTCTGGGGTCAGGTTGTGCGGCCGCCGTTTGCTGAACGGATTCGTTCTCCATAATCGCTGTTTTATTGAGGACTGCTCAATCGAATTGCGCCGGCTGTCCTGTGGCAGCGAGAACCGAGCGCCACCAGCCGCCGGCGGGGTCGAGTCGTTTCGTGTGCGTAGCGAGCAACTCTATCGGTACATGGATGAAGCGCCCATGTAGAAAACCGATGACAACACCAGTCTTACCTGCCATGGCGGCATGAACTGCGTGACGCGCGAACAGATCGCACAACAGGGCATCTTCAGAGTTTGCTGGGCGGCTTCGGATCTGATAGCTCGGATCAAAATAACGAATCACGACCGAGATGTTCTCGCTTTTGAAGTAGGACTTTATTTTCTCACAAAGAAACGGCCCGATGTCCTTAAGTTTTAAATTGCCGGATGCATCGCGTTCAGTCGCCTCCGCGCCGAGCAGATCCTGGCCCGCGCCTTCCGCGACAGCGATCACTGCGTGAGATTTGTTGACGATGCGGTCCTTGAGCGCAGCCAAAAAGCTCTCGAGCTTGAAGGGCACCTCAGGGATAAGCGCAAAATTAACGTCCTGACTGGCGACTACTGCGCCAGCAGTGACGAATCCCGCGTGGCGCCCCATCAACTTTACCAGACCAATCCCTACGGGCACGCTACGCGCCTCGGTGTGCGCACAATCAAGCACCCGTTTTGCTTCTTCAACCGCGCTGAAAAAACCGAATGTGCGCGAGACGAAGCCGACATCGTTGTCGATTGTTTTTGGTACACCGACAACAGAGAGTGCATGGCCGCGCTTGCGTGCTTCCTGATAAAGAGCGTGCGCGCCGCGCTGGGTTCCGTCGCCGCCTACCGTGAAAAGAATGTTCACGTCGCGGGCAATGAGATTATCCACCGCTCTGCCGATATCGACGGGACCGCGTGACGAGCCAAGGACTGTCCCGCCATGCTGATGAATGTCGTCAACAAATGCCGGCGTGATCTTCACCGGCTCAACTCCGCACTTCGGATCGAGCCCGATGTAGCCACCACGAAAACCCAGCACCTCCGCGACGCCGTAGCCGTAATGCAATTCGAGAAAGAGCGAGCGAATAACGTTGTTCAGGCCCGGACACAAGCCACCACACGTTACGATCCCGGCGCGCGTCTGCTTCGGATCGAAAAACAACTTCGCTCGCGGCCCTGCCAGCTCGAACTGGATGCCCGGATCCGCACCAATCTCGATCCGCTCGGGGATTCGGACTTCGTCACTGGTCGTGTGACTTTTCGTGGAGGCGAAGCGCGCATCACCGAGTGTTGGCGTGTTCATCGGAAAAGTTCGTTTGCCTGCGCCAGTCTACCGGACATTGATTTTTACTCTACTACGCAGCGAGTTGCGCCCGCATTTCGGCGGCGTATTGGTCGGCATTCAGGCCGGCCAGAAG
>JBARMF010000396.1:0-2998 GCA_049802315.1 Candidatus Udaeobacter sp. | reverse complement strand
AAGCGAGGGACCTCGCAAAACACTAAAAGTGCACGAACTGTCTTCGATCATTGTTGACTGCCTGTAGCTGCTGAAGCACGCGGCGAAGGTTTGAAATGCTGAAAAAGCATCGGTGATAAATCCGCCCACTTCGGATTCTTCGTTTCGACTAGTGCATTCTTCTTCTCGCGGCGCCAGCCTTTGATTTCCTTTTCACGTGCGATCGCGGCTCGGGGATCATTAAAGCGTTCGTAGTAGACTAATCGGTTTATTTTATAAGCCTTGGTGAAGCCGTCTCTCTCCGCGTTCTGATGCTGCCACACCCGGCGCGTTAAACTGTTTGTTATTCCGGTGTAGAGGACGACTCGGCTTTGGTTCGTCATCATGTAAACGTAGAACGCCTTCATGAATTGGTGTGTGCTTCGCTTCTTACTCGGTCATCCCGAGCGTAGCGAGGGACCCCTCATCAGTAGGCGAGATTCTCAAACTACGCTCAATCATCGTCGCTTCGTTGATCTTCAATTAATTGCAGTAAACGCGGATTCCAATTCGTGAGGTCCTTCGCTTCCTGCTCTGTCATCCCGAACGCAGCGAGGGACCTCGCATCAGTCGACAAGATTTCCAAATTACATTCGACGAGTTTGGTCCGTTTATTCTGAATTGGTCGTGGTAAAACGCGGATTGCAACTTTGTGAGGTCCTTCGCTCCGCTCAGGATGACAATCATCATCATCACGCGGCCTTTTGTCGTTCAGCAGCGTGCTTGGCGGAAAGCTCGACAAACACATCTTCCAGCGAAGGACCCATTTCATGAATCTCAGCATGAGCGACACCAACTTTGCGCAGTTGTTCCTCGATCCCCGCACGGTTTACTCTGTCATCGACGAGCAGGTGCATCGATTGGCCGAAAATTGTGGCGCTGCGCACTCCGGGCATCTCGTGCATGGCATGGAGCGCGGCGGTCACATGATCGCAAGTCACGTCGAGCCGGCGCGTTCCGGGTGGATTCACGTCCGGCAATTTTTTTAACTCGTCCGGTTCACCGCACACGATCAGTTTCGACAGGTAGATGTAGCCTACGTGGTCGCAGCGCTCAGCTTCGTCCATGTAGTGGGTCGTCACGAATAGCGTCATGCCTTTACCAGCGAACTCGAAAAGCAAATCCCACAGCTCGCGCCGGGCGACTGGATCGATACCGGCGGTCGGCTCATCAAGGAAAAGCACGCTCGGCTTGTGCATGAGCGAACAAGCCATGGCCAACCGTTGACGCCAGCCACCGGAGAGTTGGGCTGCGCGTCTGTCGATGTACGGCTCCAGATGCGTCGTGGCGATCATTTCCTCGCGTCGCTGATTCAATTCGCGACCGCTCAAGCCATAAAGTTTTCCTGCGAAGATGAGATTCTCGTTCACGGTCAGCTCGTCGTAGAGCGAAAATTTTTGCGACATGTAGCCGATCAATTCCTTAATCGGCTCCAAATCCCGCACGACGTCGTGGCCGCCTATTCGCGCTGTGCCCTCAGTCGGCTGCAGGATTCCGCATAGCATCCGGATCACAGTTGTTTTTCCCGAACCATTCGGGCCGAGAAAACCGAAGATCGATCCCCTCCCGACGGTAAACGATACGTGATCGACAGCCGTGAAAGCGCCGAAACGCTTCGTCAGCCCTTCCACTTGAATCATCGGCTCAGGCATAGAGATCAATCAGGAAAACAGGAAGATAGGTGGAACGCGTTGTCCCCAACGCGTTGTCACGGTCCCGAGCCATCGGCTCGCCGCGGCGAGCCGATCCACCTCCTCGCTTTGCATTTCTTCTCGTCCTCATTTCACATTTGGAAAATAAACATCCGCCGCCATTCCCGCGCGCAAACGATCGTCGTCGCTCGGCAAACGAACCTTTACGCCGAACACTTGTTTGATGCGGTCAGCGACAGTTTGCACATTGCGCGGCGTAAATTCAGCCTGCCGATTGATCTGCTCGACAACGCCGTCGAAGTCGGTGTGCGGAAACGAATCCACGCGGACACGGACCTGCTCGCCCAGCTTGATCAAACCCAGCCAGGATTCAGGGACATAAACGCGCACCCAAAGATGTCCGGTCAACAATAGCGTGGCTGCCTCGCGATTGGCCGGCAGCACATCCCCCACTTTAACGCTGAGCACCTCCAGAACGGAATCCGCCGGCGCGATGATCTGCATTTCGGCCAACTGCGAATCGATATCGGCAAGTTGCGCACGCGCCTGTGCGACGCGCATCTTCGCCGCCGCCACATTTTTCTCCTGCGTTTTCGCCGCGCTATCCGCCCGCTCCGCGTCAGTGGCCGAAACGACTTTGCGATTGAGCAAATCCTTTTGGCGCCCCGCATCGTCGCGCAGGAATACCAGTTGCGCTTCTTGCGCGTCCGCATCGTGAGCAGCCGTATCGATTTGCGCAGACGCAAGATCGCGACGCGCTCGCAGCTCTGACGCATCCAATTGCACGATCACTTGCCCTTCGTGCAACCGATCGCCTTCCGACGCCAAAATTTTCTCAACGCGGCCGCCTGACCGCGGGCCCACGTGCGCTTCGTCCACTTCGATCGTTCCGGAGACGGCGTTCGTTCGACTGCCGCATCCAGCCAACAAGAGCAGCAATGCTAGAGCTCCCACCGGGCCAAATGACTGTGCACAGCGCCTAACGAATAATGCGCGCATTTTTTCTTCCTTTCGGTGTAAGCGCACCTTGGAGAACAATTTTCAGGATGCCGGCGAAACCTTCCTTCGGCATCATCCCGAGTTTTTCCATCTTCGCCGGATTCATGATCGCCTGAACAATCGCCAGTAAAATCTCGATGATAAGGTTCGCCGGAACGTCTTTTCGCACCATTCCCGCCCGTTGCCCGGCGAGGAGAAGGTTTCCGAAGTACCGCTGAAACAATGCAGCCCGGCGACGCTCGATAATTTGAAACACTTGCGGCGCTTTCTGGCGCATATCACGCACGAACGGCGGCTTTATCTCATCCAATTCGCGTTGCGTCCCGGCC
>JBARMF010000395.1:0-2737 GCA_049802315.1 Candidatus Udaeobacter sp. | reverse complement strand
AAAGACGGATGCGAACGCCGTTGTGATACGCGATCAACCTTTCGTCGGACGACCTGACGATCATTACGTGACGCTCACGGTACCGAGTCGCCGCCAACTGCTTCACGCTTGGTGAAGGCTGAATGCGCTTGTTTCGCGCATTGCCAAAACGTTTCTGCGGGGGGACTAAGGGTTCCCTTTCGCGCCGCAATTCCAATGGAAATCATTTTCGGATCAGGCGTAAGCGGCAATATTTTTACCCGGTTCCCGAAGACATAACCGAAGCTGTCGCCGGCCAGCCCTACTCCCCTGCCACCTTCTACTGCGGAAATGAGGCTGGCGACGCTGTCGTGTTCCTCCACGATCGTCGGTTTGTTCTTTGTCGAAGCGAAAACCGCATCAACGAAAAAATGATAGTCAGGGAACTCCTCCGGCACCAAAACGATGAACGGTTGGCGCGCGGCGTCCTCGACTGAGACAGCGCGCCGGCGTGCGAATGGGTGCGTCGGCGAGACGGCGAGACGAATGTGCTCCCGGCTCAGCTCAAGGAAACGAAGGCCGCGGAGCGCGCCGGGTTTTGGTGCCGCGAAGATGAAGGCGAGCTCCAGTTTGCCCGCGAGCAGCGCATCCACGTTGTCCTCAACGCGACGGTCGTGCAGACGCAAATGGACGTTCGGCATAGCGCAGTGATAGGCATTTAAGATAATGTGAAACAGACGATCAATCCCCCAGGACGAGTAGCCGACATGCAGATCCATGTGCTGGCGCTCATCGAACGCACGCACATTTCTTAGTGCTTCGTCCGTTCGTTCCAGTATCGCGCGGGCCTCATTTAGAAACACACGCCCCGCTTCCGTCAGCCTCACTGACTTCCCGACGCGTTTCAACAAAGGCAATCCAATCTCATCCTCCAGATCGCGGATTTGCCGGCTCACTGCCGGTTGGGAGATATGAAGTTTGAGTGCTGCGCGTGAGACGTTTTCCGCTTCGGCGACGCGGACGAAATAGCGCAGATGCCGAAGTTCCACTGAGGAGGACTTTATACCTTCCAATTATTACGAGGCAAGAAACATAGTCCTTCTCAACTCTGTTTATTGTAAAACGTCGTTGAATCTAGAGCGGTGATTTGATCGCGACCGCGGATGGCGCGGATTCGCCCAGAAAGTGATCGATAACATCGGCCACGCTTGTGAAACGATTCACCCCGCCCAATTTGCTGTCGATGCCTTCATGGCGGAATCGGTCGCGCACGGAGGAGCGCGGCTCGACCGCTTGAAACCGGATGCCTATGGTGCCGAGTTCATCCGCCGTGCTAGCAAGCGTGTGCGCACTCTGCATGTCCACGAGCGGTGCGGCTGAGAGATCGAGTACTACCAGTTTTGGCGACGTCGCCTCGACACGAACGCGGCTCAGGATCGCATCGCATACATTATCGACGTTAAAGTAAACGAGGGCCGATTCAGGCCGGAAAATCATTACGTTTGGAATCAGCTCGTTGTCTGCATGCCGGTCGCGGTCCGAGAAACGGCGTGTGCCTGGAATTCGTCCGAGAAAAGCAACGTGCGGGCGCGATGAAACGCGAACCAATTGCACAAGTGAAATCAAAGCTCCAAGCATAACGCCGCGCAGCAAACCAAACGTGAGCACTCCGGCGAATGCTGCCATGGCCACAACAAACTCGGAACGATCGTTAAGCCAAAGTTCCTTTAACGTTGAAAGATTTAGCAAACTCGCGATCGCCACCAAAACTACGGCGGCGAGCACCGGTTGAGGCAGCGCGCTCAGTAGACGTGAGAAAAAGAGCACGACCACCAGGATAAAAACCGCAGCGAGGGCGGTGGAGAGCGGTGTCTTCGCACCGCCTTCTTCATTGACGAGCGACTGCGATGTGCCGCCGCTCACTGGCAAGCCGCCACCGAGTCCAGCGAACAGGTTCGACGCGGCGAGGGCTAGATTTTCCTGGTTGGCATCGAATCGTCCGCCGTGCTTCGCAGCGAACATTCGACCGATCGCGGCCGTTTCGACCGCGCCGAGAAGAAAGCAAGCCAGGGCTAGTGGAAGCAATTGGTTCAGGTCACGCCAGAAAAGAGAAGGAACTTTTAGCGGAGGTATTCCCTGGGGCACAACGCCAATTAGTTTCACGCCGTGCGTCTCTAACGAAAGCGTTGAGGCAGCAATAATTCCTCCGATCACAACGAAGAGCGCGACTGGTTTGTGTTTGAGCAAAATCTTTCCAAGCATAAGCAGCGCGAGCGCAATCCCTCCGACGAGAATGGACATCGAGTTGGTTTCATTCAGGTGCTTGAAGAAAAACCCTGTGTTTCCCCAAAAGCTTCCATGAGCGCCATGGAATCCGAAAAGCTTCGGTAGTTGCGTGCTGGCAAGAAAGAGCGCGACGCCACATTTGAATCCGGTCATGACACTCTCCGAGATGAAATGGACCAGGACTCCCGCTTTCGCGAGCCATGCAACGAAGGCGATGAGCGAGACCAACAACGCCGTGCAGGCCGCGAGGGCGCCGAAGCGCGCGGAGTTGCCGCCGGTAATCTCGCCAAGCGACGAGCCGATAACCAGCGAGATTGCAGAAGTAACGGAAACGACGGTGTAACGCGAACCGCAAAAGATCCAAAAGATAAGTCCTCCGAATAAACAGGCATAAAGACCCACTTCAGGTGGCAAATTTGCGAGCGATGCATCGCCTAGCGCTGCGGGAAGCAGATACGCGGCGAGGGTGACGCCAGCGAGAAGATCCAACCTA
>JBARMF010000394.1:0-11185 GCA_049802315.1 Candidatus Udaeobacter sp. | reverse complement strand
CCTTGCCGCGCCTGGTCGCGAGCTCGCTGGAGCTGCTTGAAATCCCGCATAACGACGGGCTTGGGCACATTGTGCCCGGCATTTTCGAGTCAGCGGAGTGGCAAGCCTGGATCGAATTGCAACGCGCGCCACGGCTTAATTCCTTTCTACGTTTTCTAAATGCGTTGCGCGACCCAGCGGTGGTATCGGCGAAAATCAGCGGGCAAGTTTTCGAAAAGGTTCTACACGAAAGTTACAAGGACGTATTGCTGGACGACCTCGAACTACTGCGCGAATTCTGTGCGGCCCGCACGGACGACAAATTCCAGGCGGCGGCTGAAGCTTTGCGTGCGCTGCCGTTTCTTCCCGTGCGCGCCACTTTCGCGCAGTTTCTCGAACAAACTTACACCGCGCTTGCGCACCTCGAGTGGAAACAACAGGCGCTCGAGCTTGCCAATGTCGCGCATGATTGTTCGCAGAGTCTCGATTCCAAATTTCCACGCGCGCTTTTCTTGCGCTGGCTGGAAGAAGCGGCTGCAACGTCAGATGCCGCGCGCTCAACCGCGGGCGATCACCCATATGCGCGCGTGCAATTGCTGACAGTGGCGTCCGCCCAAAATCAGGAATGGTCGCACCTGATCTTTGCCGGCTGGAATGAAGGGGCGTGGCCGCCTCCGGCCGGCGCTGAGTTCGCACGTGCCGAAGAAATTCATGCTTTCAATCGTAGCGTGCAAAAGCTCAACAAGCGCGCCGCTCGCCAGGGAAGCCAGGGCGAGGGCCACACCAGTGTTCGCGAAAACCATTCGCTTTATCTCGGCCCCAGCGAGCAACGCATGATCGCGCTGCGACAATTCAACGCGCTCCTCGAATCGGCCAGTGAAGGCGTGACACTCACGGCCAGTCTGGTGCAAGAAGACACGCCGGAACGCTTCTGGAATCCGAGCGAATGTTTCACCGAGCTTTATTTCAAAACGCGGCGTGTGCCGCTCACCCAGGCGACGTTGAAAAATCTCCAACGCGCGACGGCGCTGTTGCCTAAACCTGCGGCTACAGCCACGGATGTGCAGCAAACGCTGATCGCATTCAACGCGCGCCGTGACTCTTCTCAACCCGCCGGCGAATATGATTTCGCGTTGCGGCTGAACGCGTCGGATCGACCAGTGCCGACGCTGAGTGTGACAGATCTTCAACGAATGGTTTCGTCGCCAGCAATTATTTGGATGAAACATTATCTCGGCGTGGAAGCACCGGAGGACGCCGTGAATCCGTGGGCGGCGACAACCGGTAAATGGGTGCATCGCTGGCTGGCAAATATTATTGAAACGCGGGATGGAAAAATTTTCTCAGCTTTTCCGGCCCTGGTAAAGATCGACGAGCGCATTCGCTTTGCCGCGGACGAGCAGTGTGCGGCACTTGCAAGCCTTTGCGGCTCGGCAGGCAAAGTCGTCCCTGATTGGTGGATCTCGGGCTGGTTGAATGCGCGCTATCTCGCGCGGCACCTCGGCGCTAAAATCGGAGCAGCGAAAGATTGGAATTGGATGGCGACTGAGTTGGCCGTCGGTCGCGAGGATACGGTAAGAATCGCCGATGATGTGGAACTTCAGCTGCGCGGGAAGATCGATTTGGTGCTCGCGCAAAATGACGCGGCTAGCTTCGCCGGACAAAAGATTTGGATTGTCGATTATAAAACCGGGTCGGACAGGGAACTGAAGACCTCCGATCTCCACGACAATCTGGTCAGAGGCACAAGCTTGCAGCTTGGTCTCTACGCGCTAGCCATCCGCGAGCTCGGTGCTGCCGAAGTGAGCGCGAGCATTATTTCGCTGAAGGTCAAAAACGTAGCGCCACAATTGTCAGTGGACGATCTCGCACCCCATGCTGATGTCTTTGCCGATCTCGCGGAAATGCAGCGCACCGGAATTTTCGGAATGAAAGGTGAGATCCGTCCGGCATTCGGTTACAGCGCGCCGTACCCGCTCGCGACGTTGCCGATCGACAACGACATTTTAGAAGACAAATGGGCGCTGACGCATCCCGCGCTCGTCCTTGAGAAAGAGGATTGGGAAACATGGTGAAGCCGAGCGACGAATCTGTCCGCGCTCGTTTTGCCACGGAATTGGACCGCAATTTTTCCGTAGTCGCATCGGCGGGCTCCGGCAAAACCACCGGGATCATCGAACGCATTTTGTCGATCGCGCGTTCGCCGAACGCCGCGGAAATTTTGCCGCGTCTGGTCGTCGTCACCTTCACCAATCGTGCGGCTGACGAAATGCAACAGCGTACCCGACAAGCTCTGCTCCAGGAAAATTTGGGACAGGAAGTGCAGACGGCGTTCAACCGTGCCTTCTTTGGCACAATTCATTCGTTCTGCATGAAACTCCTGACCGATTTCGGTCATTATCTTGGTTTGCCTGCACCGCTCGAGTTAGTCGAAGACGACGACGACCTCTGGCAGGAGTTTGCGCAAAACCAAACCCGAATTGGCAGGTCGTTAGGCGAAAAGGATCGGGCCATGCTTCTGCGTTTCGTGCAGGCGCGCGACCTCATGGAGCTGGCCCGACGCGCGCGCTCGGCTGTTTTGCAGGTGCCAGGACTGACACCATGTCCGCCGCCCGATTTCGCTGAGATCTACTCACAATCGGCGAAGGGAAAGGGCAATGACAATATCGCCAGATCGCAGGCGGAATTGCGCGAATGGGAAAAGCGTTTCGGCGGCGACTGGGAATATTTGCGCTGGCCGGTTTGTTTCACGGCGCCAAACGCCAGGTTTACTCAGCTCTGGCAAGAAAAATTTGCGCCTTTGCGAAAGTGGATCTGCGCCGCCGCCACGTGCGTCGCTGCAGAGGTCCAGCGTGATTATCTCGATTTTCGACTCGATCGCGGACTGGTCACGTACGACGATCAAATCGCGCTCGCGGAAGGGTTGCTGCAACATCCGGTCGCCGGACAGCGGATTCGCGAAGAAAGTTTTCGTGTCATCCTCGACGAGGCACAGGACACTGCGCCGCTCCAATTTTCGGTGCTGCTGGAAGTGACGCGCCCGCCCGAAGCGAAGGACCTTTGGTTCCAAGATCGATATTTAGGTCCGCGGCCAGGGCACTTCTGCATGGTCGGCGATTTTCAGCAATCGATTTACTGGCAGCGGGCAGACTTAAATTATTACCGAGCAGTTCATGAAGCCCTCGTTGCCGACAAGAATGGTGAGAGCTTGGAATTCGCCGTCACATTTCGGCTGGACCAGAAGCAGCTCGATTTCGTGAACGAAACTTTTCGCGAGATTTTGAATAACAAAAACGGACAGGTGCGCTTCGTCGAATTGCAACCGCGGCCGAACATTCTTCCAGGGAAAGTCATTCGCGTGCCGCTCGGGAAAGAACTGTTGCCGGCAGGAAAAAAGCTCAAGGACTACCAAAAGGCACGTATTGAAGCGGACTGTCTTGCACGCTGGATCAAGGACGCAGGACTGAAAAAACTTTCGGCCGATTCGTGGCGGGAGGTGGCAATTCTTTGTCCGCGCAAAGCCTGGCTGCAAACGACGGCCGCAGCGTTACGCCGCGTCGGTTTGCCAGTGGCGATCCAATCTGAAAATGATGTCAAAGGCGACAGCCCGGCTTATGCGTGGCTGACCGCGCTTCTTACGATCATGACCGATCCGCTCAATGCCTACGAAATCGTCGGCGTCTTGCGCGATATCTTCGGTGCGTCCGATCATGATCTTGCCGTCTTTTCCGATGGGCAAAAGGGGAGATTTCGCATCGACGAGATTGCGTCGGCAACCGGAAGAATTTCATCGGTTTTGCATACGCTGGCAGAAATTCGTCAACGCGCGGAAAGTCTGGCGCTATTTGACGCCGTTACTCTGATCATTGAGCAAACGCAATTGCGCGAGCGTTTGCTCCTATTGCCGGCGACGGAGTTTGGCGATCTTGCGCGCGAACTGGACGCATTGATCGTACAAGCGGCGGAGGCAGAAGCGAACGGAATGATTCTGCCCGGGTTCGCCGAACAGTTACGCAACGATTTCGCGTCGTCACGTGCCGTCCGTTTTTCCGCTGACGACAACGCGATCCAACTCATTACTTCTTTTAAAGCAAAAGGGTCTGAATGGCAGGCGGTCATCGTACCATTCCTCGCGCGCGATCTGCGGCCGCCGCCGCCGCGTTATCCGGATTTCGTAAAATCGCCCGCGGATGGCGAACTGATTATCGCGTTCGCCAACCAAGACAAATCGAAGGATCTGAAAGACGCGATCGAGCGCGCGGAACAGCAGCAACTTGAGCGCCTTCTATATGTCGCGACAACAAGGGCGCGCCACACGCTCGTAGTTGTGCTCGATCAGGAAATCTTCTCCAGTAGCGATGGCAAACTGCTGAAGACAGCACAACTTCGTCGACTAATTCGCGACAAGGATCTTTACACAGGCGAATTCGATCGACACACCAGCACAATCAATCAAGTCTCTGAATCTTCGCCAATCGTAGAGCATGTGTCACAGAAAAACGGCTCTGAAATCGAGCCGTTAACCAACGACGAACTCAGGCGCGCTGCGAAACGCGCTTCCGAATTCGTACGAAAGATTACACCAAGCGCTCTCGACCCGGAATCTCCCGCAGATGTGCGAACACGCTCGCGGCTTGATACTCTGGCCACGCTCTACGGCCGTTGGTGGCACAAGTTTTTCCAACGTCTGGATTGGAAAGGTGGAATCGATTCGGCACAAAAGTTATTCGAAAAGGAATTGCCGATTTCTCCCGATGGGAAAGCCGCGGTGAAAGACTGGAACGCGACGCGCCGGAATTTGTTCAGCGACGCCACTATCGCTCGTTTTCTTGCGGGTGATGAAACACTGTTTCACGCGGAATTTCCTTTTTCGTGGCGCAGAAACAATCGCAGCGTGCTCGAAGGCTTGATCGATTTGATCATGCTGGATCGCAAAGCTGGCAAGTGTCTCCTTCTTGATTGGAAAACAAACGATGTTTCCCCAACCGACATCGAAATCTTTCGCGAAACTTACCGGCCACAATTAGCCGCTTATTGGAAGGCGGTCACAGAGATTACCAGCCTTGACGTGGAAGCCGGCTTGTTCTCGACTGCGCTTGGCCGTTTGCTGCTCTATTCCGCCGAGGAACTGCAAATGGAATGGCGCCGGCTGGAACAACTTCCGCCCGCGCAACTGGAAAATGAAATCACGCCGGATTCGGCCGATGGGCTTTGACTGCAGAACGAAATGACAAACCAAAAGCGGTCAGAGGACCGCGTTACGCTCGCGCTGACTAGCTCTCCCGGTCGCCGCGGATGAATTGCTCGACGCAGCGAAACGCTTCGTCGTCGGTCATTTGCACGGGCGGATGCTTGGAAAAAAAGGCGGAAGGGGAATGCAACACACCGCCGATGCCGCGGTCGAGTGCAACCTTGCAGCAGCGGATCGCGTCGATCGCTACGCCAGCGGAGTTGGGCGAATCTTCGACTGATAGTTTTAAGTCAATTTCCATCGGCACATCGCCAAAGAGACGGCCTTCCACACGAATGAACGCAATCTTGTTGTCGAGCTGCCATGGCACATAATCGCTCGGGCCGATATGGATGTTTTCGTCCGCCAGGCGATCGCCCATCACGGACTGCACTGCTTCCGTTTTGGAAGTTTTCTTCGACGCCAGCCTGGTGCGATTCAGCATGTTCAGGAAATCGGTGTTGCCGCCGGTGTTTAACTGATAAGTGCGCACAACTTTCACTCCGCGCTTTCGAAAGAGATCGACCAATGCCCGATGCACGATGGTGGCGCCCACCTGGGCCTTAATATCGTCCCCAATAAGCGGCAGATTTTTATCGGCGAATCGTTTCGCCCAAGCCGGATCGCTCGCGATAAAGACTGGGATGTTATTGACAAAGCCGAGTCCCGCTTCCAAGGCGCAACCTGCATAAAATCGGGTGGCCTGCTCGGACCCGACGGGAAGATAATTGACCATCAGCTCCGCAGAGGAATTTTTCAGCTCGTCGATAATTTCTTCGCGAGTGGTTTCTTTCTCGAGTGGAAGAAATGTGCGCAGCGGATCCTGATCCTGCATGTGTGGCGGGTAGCCATCCAGAACGCACCCCATTTTTACGATCGCGCCGGTGAGCTTGATCTTTTCACAGAACGCCTTTGTGCAATTGGGCGGCGAAAAAATAGCTTTGCTCACGTCCAGGCCGACCTTGCGCCGGTCAATATCGAAAGCGGCCACGACTTCAATATCACTCGGACGGTAACCGCCGATCTGCCGGTGCATTAAGCCAACGCTCGTACCGTTGGCAGCGGAGGAGCCATCATAAAAATTGAGTCCCTGCACGAGCGAGCTGGCGCAGTTTCCAACGCCCACGATTGCGATTCTAATTTTTCTCATTTTCTCAAAACTAAAACCTAGCTGATCTAAATAATTCGGAGCAAGCGATAAATTAGGCTGGTTCGCTGCCGCGTCCCGCCTAGTTAGGCCCCCGAATCCGGGCCGCGAAGCCTGAATGTGTCTGAAGTCGCGCCGGCTTGCAAGGCCTGATATAAGGGCAAGAGTTTGAGGCGTCCTGAGGCAGGGACGGCCTCCGTCAGGAGATAAAACCAAATGTTTTCGAAATTCGCGGCCATCACTGTGATGATCGCCGCCCCTTTGGCTATGTCCTCCACCGCGTTGGAGGCGATGCCGGCGTATGGCATCGAAGAAGCAGTTGCCCTGGCCCAGGAACGCAACCCCGACATCCTCATCGCGCATAAGAAGATGATTGCGGCTCGCGGTGGTTTTATTGAAGCCCGATCGGGATATCTCCCGTCGCTGAGCTCAAGCGGGCTGTACGATAAACGACAGACCGAGAGCCAGACGAACCTTCGGCAGGAAGATTACAACGCGATAGTAAAGCTCGAACAAAATCTTTACACGGGAGGAGCGGTCAAAAGTCAGGTGGCAATCGCGCAGTTGAACATCGCCAAGGCAAATTATGACCTTCAGGAGACTATCAGCCGCGTCACCATGGATGTGCGAATTGCGTTTAACGAACTGTTGCTGAACCGGGCGAAACTCCGCGTACACGAAGATTCCGTCGGGGTTTTCGAACAGGAGCTAAAAGGCGAGCAGGAAAATTTCAACGCAGGCATTGTGGGCAAACTAAACGTCCAGCGAGCGGAGGTGGCGCTCGCCAACGAGCAGCCGGAATTATTTAACGCGCAAACCGATTTGAAAAATTCGTATTTGCGATTGGCGGAACTTTTGGGGATTGATCTCGCCCCCGGGGCAGAAGCGCCTCCGTTCGGAATTTCGGGAGAATTACAGTATCGGCCCAATCATCCGGATCTTAACGACTGTCTCGCACGGGCTGACGCGAATCGCGGAATCATTAAATCCAAAGCGGAAGACATCGAGATCGAGAATCGCCAGTATGTTTTGGACCGCAGCGCAACCCTTCCACACGTGCGCGCCTTCTCGGGGTACGAAGTTTACAGCGAGCGCGACCCGGACGTCGGTCCTGAATTTAACTATGGCGGCGTTGTCGGCATTAACGCCACGTGGAACATCTTTGATGGACACGCGACCAAAGGGCGCATGCAGGCGACGCGCGCCCGGCGTGATGCGGCGATGCAAGCTTTGGCAGCGGCACGGCGCACCGTGGCGTCGGAAGTGCGCAGCGCATTTTTCGATCTCCAACAAGCCGACCGCGTCCTCGAGAGTGAAACAAAAACCCTGCAAACGTCGGATGAAGCGCTCGACATGGCCAGAGGGAATTTTGCCGCCGGATTGGGAACACAACTTGATGTGCTGCAAGCAGCCGCCGACGTCACCCGTACGCGCACTACCCGATTGAGCGCGATATATCTGCACAACGTGGCTCTCGCACACCTTACTCACGCCTGCGCCAGTTCAGCCGAAGCGCTCAATTTCAGATCCGACTTCAAAGACGTGAAGAACGAAACTCGCAATGCTGCGCACGCAGCTGATCTGGCCAAGCCGCCGGAAAAAATGACTCAGCGATGAAGCGATCATTAAGATTGACGACCCAATCTGTAGCCGTCGCTCTGTGGGCGACGCGGCGCGAACGCGCTGAGTGCATGGCCCCTGCGCTTACCACAGGGAAGCGGCTACAGCGAGCAGCGAGTGTTCAGATTTTGGTTCTGATTCTTATCGCGTCCTTCGCGTACCCGACCAGTGCGGTCACTCTGCGAGAGGTCCTCCGCACCACACTCGACAACAATCCCGCCATACTCGAGGCCAAAGCCGGTCTGGAGCAAGCTGCCGGGCAGCGCCTCGTCTTTCGCTCCATCGTCTGGCCCGATCTCGAGGTGGACGTTCCCGCAGGTGTTCAATATGGCCACCGGGCAGGCGAGAGCGGAGTAAAAGGATTTGCTGTGGGTCGCGGCAATTTGGAACAGACGTTGTTCAACATGGCTGTGCCGCCTTCGCTTCGGCGCGGGGACATTGAGGTTTTAATCGCCCAACAGCAACTAAACGTGGCCGTAGTTGAACAGTTGCACGCCGCGCGGCTCGCGTTTTACGCGGCGCTTTACAATCGATCGCTGGAATCGATTCGAGACGAACAGCGACAGAAATTAGAAGAAAATGTTGCTACTCAGAAAAATCGGTTCGAAGCGGGATTAACTGACCGAAGCGCGTTCACGAGCGCAACAGTCCAAGCTGACGAACTGATTCCGCAAAGCGAAGCCGCGCAGCGTGCGTATCGAGAAGCGCAATTGAATTTGGCGCAAGCAATGGGGATCGACCCTGCAAAATCATCTCTGCCCGAACCGGATGGCGAGCTGCAGTTTGTCCCGATGCATCTCGACGTTGCTGCCGAAACAGCAACAGCGTTACAGCGCCGGGTCGATCTCAATCTCGCCCGCTTATTTGTACGCGCTGCAAATGAAGATCAACGCATTATTGCAGCCGACTATTATCCCAGACTCGTGGGCAGCTTCCACGGGGAATGGGTTCCGGTTAGCGGAATTCATCGGCAGGAATCGACAAGCAAGACACAGGATTTCATCGGGTCAGAAATTCGCGAAAAAGCAGCATACACCTGGCGTGTCATTGACAACGGAAAAGTCGGGGGCGCGGTGCTGAGGGCACGTGCAGCTCGGGAGGAAAACGAACTGACATGCAGAAAATTGGAATCGAACGTGAGCCGCGAACTCTCGCGGATCGCTAACGACGTTCAAGCAATCGCTGGCCGCGAACGCTCACTTGCATCCGCGTCGGCGGCTGCGGAGGAAAGTGCCCGCACTGTTCGGGAAAATGTTGCAACCGGTCTGATCTCGCCGCTTGAATACCGAATGAGTCAAACCGCTTTTCTGACGACAAAGAGTGGCTTGCTCGACGCCATTTATCAGCACAACGTCGCAGCCGCAGAATGGGACCGCGCATCCGGCCGGTATTTTCAATTTTCCTACGGACCTGGCAAATCGGGTTCGGTAGCGGATAAACCGTAGAATCCCTGAGGGATTCGCAAGGAACGACGGCTTGGGCAGCCGTCGAACCAGACGTGACGGCTGGGAAGCCGTCACTCCTTGAAGCCTATTGATCGAACGGATATCTCGGCTGCAGTGTCTTGGCAATAATGGTCTCGAAGATCGACGAACCAGCCGGAGCAATAATGGCTACTGCGGACCACGAGCGTATTGCAAACAACCGGAGTGGACATCAGACTAGTTCTCCAAAATTGAAATTGCCGAAATCAAAAACCGTTTTGTGGATCGGCGCAGCGGCGATCGCGGTCCTCTTCGCGCTCGCATATTTTTTTCTGATGCCAAACGCGGAAGTGGCGATTGTCCAGCGTGGGACGGCCATCTCGGCGGTTTACGGGACGGTGCGGATCGAAGCCGCGTTTGTGGTGCGTGTTCGGGCGCAAAACGACGGTCTTATTCAGCTGGCTGAATCTTTCTCGGCCGGTCGCGGTGCAATCGGCAAAGGCGTCCAAAGGGGCGAATTGCTAGCCACGATTGCTGACGAAGAAACCTCCAGGCAATTGAAACAAGCACGTACCGATTTGCAGGCAGCCGTTGACCGCGCGGCCCTTCCCGTCCCATCCACCGAGTTGCTCAAAGCAGCAGAGGACAATCTACAACGGCTCGAAAAAGTCGTTTCCTCAGGAAACGTGCCCGCAGTCGAATACCAGAAATCCAAGAGTGAGGTAAACCGTTTACGCGGCGCGGTGGAGACAGAGCGCATCGAGCGGGATCGCAATCTCAAGTCTCTTGAAGAAGCTGCGAAGAAGCTCGAAGCGGAAATGAAGAACGCTGAAGTTCGCTCGCCGATCGATGGAATTCTAACCAACGTTCAGACAATCGATGGCGAGCTGGTTTCGAACGCGAATGAACTTTTCACCGTCTCTTCGCGAAAGACGTACGTGCGCGGCGAAGTTAACGAGGAAGACGTAGGCGAAGTAAAACCGGGAATGAAAGCAAAGGTCCAATTGTACGCCTACCGCACGCGTACCTTCACGGGCCGCGTCACGTCAGTCCAGCCCGCAGCCGATCCAACCACTCAGCGTTATACCGTTGTGCTGGAGATGGAAAATCCGCCCGACAACATGATGGTCGGAATGACTGGGGAGATGAACATCATCACTGGAGTGCACGAAAATGCGCTGCTCGTGCCGACGCGCGCGCTGCTCGTCGATCAAGCGCTGGTTGTAAATGGAGGAATTGTGCAGCGACGAACGGTCAATGTAGGATTTCGCACACTGGATTTTTCCGAGGCGCTCAGCGGTTTGGCAGACGGCGATCACATAATCGTTTCGGATCAGGACAAGTTTCATTCCGGCCAGCCGGTGCGCCAGCGCATGATTGACGCGCCGCCTCCACCGAAAGTGCCGTGACACCCCCGCTTTACATTGCGCTGCGTTTTTTAACGCATCGCAAGCGGGCATTGCTTTTGAGTTTGAGCGGTGTCGTTTTCGGTGTCGCAATCTTCATCTGCACGCAAGCGCAGACGCAGGGCTTGTCCCGCTATTTCATTGAGTCCAACATCGGCAGCAATGGCGCGCTCGTAGTCAGGTCTCGTTTTCGCCCGCGTTATGAGCCGCTCATGGTTGCCGCGAAGAACTCCAAAGGGAACACGGGCCGCCGTCTTTATTTTGAAGGCATCACCAACCCTAACGAAATCATGCGGGTGAGCAGGCAATTCCCCGACGTCATTTCCTGTTCACCAGTTCTGCGCGGAACCGTAAGCGCTCGTGCGGGATTTGAGAACGC
>JBARMF010000393.1:0-5007 GCA_049802315.1 Candidatus Udaeobacter sp. | reverse complement strand
GCCTTCGCGCAGCTTCGGCGTGGCAAGCAGCGAAGCGGCTACAGTCGCGTATTTGATAGATCGGTGGCCTGACTCCGAATTGCCGCTTTTGGAACGCGAGCTTGAGGAAATGAAACGCCGGAACGTGCCCATTCTCCCTTTTGTCTGCGAATTTAATTCCAGTGCGAAACTCGATGGGGCGATGGAACGAGTTGCTTCGACACTCGAATTTCTGCCCGATGCGATGGTATTGGAAGCCGAATGGCGGACAAACGCGACTTTGGCGCAACAGTTGGAGGAAGACCGCGCACAGCAGAGCAGCCGCGCTCCAGGCGCAATTTTTCTCCGTCAGGCTCGGTTTGCGCTCGTGCTGCGAAAATTAATTCAAGAGAAAAACGTATCGCACATTCACGCTACGAGTTCTCGTGCGCTGGTTTGTGCGATGATGTTAAAGAAGCTCCTCGGTGTGACAGTAAGCGCCACGATCGAGCCGCGATCGGAATTGCCGCGCGAATGGATTCAGAATGCGTTGTCCGAATGTGTGGGCGGACGTGTGAGCAGTCGGAAATTGGTCGACCAATGTTGTAGGGCGTCTGTGTCAGACGCCACATCGCAACAACCCCGGCGTTTCACAGAAACGCCCTACAACGACAGATTGTTCTTCCTGGACAAAACAACCTTCCGTTCTACTCCGAAGAAAACGCTTGGGCGAATCACTCAAAAGACTCATATCGATTTGACGACAGGCTCGCGTTTTTGGCAGCAATGGGCTGAACTGCTTTTGCGCTGGAGCGGCAGCGATCGAAAATTAGAAATCGAAAACCCAAAATGAAAAAAGCCATTCTGCTCGCAGGCGGTGCGGGGACACGTCTTTATCCGTTGACCAAGATCGTCTGCAAACAGCTGCTGCCGATTTACGACAAGCCGATGATTTGCTATCCATTGGCGACGCTGATGCTGGGCGGTCTGCGCGAGGTGCTCATCATTTCCACGCCAAAAGATTTGCCGATGCTCCAACATTATCTCGGCGACGGCACACAGCTCGGAATTCGGATCGATTACGCCGAGCAAGCGAAGCCGAAAGGAATCGCGGAAGCATTCCTAATCGGGGCGAAATTTGTTGGCGACTCCGGCGCATCGCTGATTTTAGGCGACAACATTTTCTACGGAAAACTCGACTTCTATCGTGACGCGCTCGCCATCGAGAGTGGCGCGTACATTTTTGGCTATCAAGTTCGCGACCCCGAGCGGTATGGCGTCGTCGAATTCGATGCGGAAGGAAAAGCGATCAGCCTTGAGGAGAAACCCAAACAACCCAGGAGCCATTTCGCCGTGCCCGGTCTTTATGTTTACGACAATCAAGTCGTTAGTTTGTGTCGAACATTGCGCCCATCAGCGCGTAATGAACTGGAGATTACCGATCTGAACTTGCTGTATCTGAAGCAGGACCTGTTGCACGTGAAACTGCTCAGCCGCGGCATGGCATGGCTTGATACCGGAACAACAACGACGCTGCTCGAGGCCGGCAATTACATCGCCACGATCGAGCATCGGCAGGGCTTGAAGATCGCATGCCTTGAGGAAATCGCGTTGCGAATGGGCTTCATTACTCAATCCGACCTCGAAAGGATCATCGATGGATTACCGAAAAATGAGTACCGCGATTATCTACGCACAGTTTGTGATGAAGGGCCCGCCGCGGGGCCGGAAACGGTGGGTTAGCAAGCACAGTTACGAAGATCCATGCTCGAGCGAAACTGTGGGCACGAAATCACACCGCAACCTCGGCTTAGTGTCATGTTGAGCGAAGCGAAACATCTCTGGATTTCGTTTGGGGCCGGAACTGAAGCCAGAGATCCTTCGCTTTGCTCAGGATGACAATTCCTTGAGTCTAGTAATCGCAATCAAGGAGCGACGGCTTGGGCAGCCGTCGGTCGAAATGTGAGGGCCGGGAAGCCGTCACTCCTTTGAGTTTTATTTCGGTTGCTCGCGCAGCAAGTGATTCGTGTCGGCAAGCAGTTTCGTGATCGCGTCCGGTTCCGTAGCATCGTAATAGCCGCGGATTTGACCATGTCGATCCACGAGCACCATTCGCGTGCTGTGCACAGGAAGTCCCTGCGCATCGCTTCCGTCTGACACCGCAAGCTTGAAACCGTCATGGGAAAGTTTGTAGATCGCGGACGTTGGTCCCGTAAGAAAATCCCAACGTCCGGGCTCGGCTTGTAATCTCCGCGCGTAGTCACTCAAAACCGCCGGTGAATCCTTCTTCGGATCGACACTGAACGAAACCAAATGCACGTCGCTTTTTTCCAGCGGCTTTTGCAATTCGCTCATCCGGCCGCTGATCATCGGACACGGACCCGGGCACGTTGTGTAAACAAAATCTGCGATCCAAATTTTATCGGCCAACTGCGCTGAGCCAAACGGCTGTCCGTTTTGATTTGTAAGCTGAAAAGCGGGTACAGAGCCGTAAGAAGAAACCGTCCGCTGACGCAGCGCTGACACCTCGAGATTTCGCAACCATAGCAGCATGCCTAGGGTGGCAATTGGGATCAGGATCAGCGTCACTTTCCAAGCGAGACCGCTGCGTGACGGCGCCATGGAAGCTGTCGCAGAATCAACATTCATCTTGTTCTCGCAGTAATGTTTGCCCGCTTTCGCACGAAGTGCTCTGGGAGTGCGGGGCATCCCCGCACCGCTTTTGACTCAACGGTTGGTGATGCAAAATCGACACGAGGACGCGTCGCACTCCCACAGCTTCGCAAAATACTTCGATACGAAAATCGCAGTCCACGTTCATGTTTTCGTAAAAATCAGCGCCAGCAGCAGCAGCGGAAGATACGCTATCGACGCGAAAAACAGTAGACGCGCAGCGCTCCGCGTTCGGAGTCGCAGAAAACGCATCGCGACGGCGACGAATAATCCACCAAGCACAAGCTCGATTGGCTGATAGACGTAACTCGCAATTCCCACAAATGCGGGCAGGCCGGCAAGGACCAGGAGGAGAATGCAGAAGAATACACTTTGACTGGCGCTGCGTTCGCCGCTGGCATCGTCGCTTGAAATCATGCGGAACCCGGCGCGCGAATAATCTTCGCGGCACATCCACGCGATGGCGAAGAAGTGCGGCATCTGCCACAAAAACACGATCACGAAGAGACTCCACGCCCCCACACCGATGTCTCCGCGCGCAGCCGCCCAGCCAATCATCGGCGGGATCGCACCCGGAATCGCGCCGACAGCCGTGTTAGCTGTGCTGGTGCGCTTCAGCGGTGTGTACGCAAAAATATAAATCACGATAGTAATTGCCGTCAGCACCGCGCTGAGCGCGTTGCAAATAATCGCCAGGTAAACGACGCCGAAAACCGACAACGCGGCACCCAGCACCAGCGCTTGAAGCGGAGCCATGCGTCCCGCCGGAATCGGCCGCGTCTTTGTGCGGTGCATGAGCGCGTCCGGTCGACGTTCCCACCATTGATTCAACGCGGCTGCGCCTGCCGCCGCCGCGGCGGTCCCGAAAACGGTTTGAAATAGCGCCTTAAAATTGATCGGCGCTTCCGATCCGAGATAAAAGCCCACTGCGGTCGTTAGCAACACAAGCAGCGTCAATCGCGCTTTGACGAGTTCAGCGAGATCGCTCACCAAGCTGTGACGCGAAGCCGTAATACTTGGAGTTTCAACTACAGCCGTTTTCACGCGGTTGGTTCCCTGTGGTAGGGACGCCGCGCTGCGGCGTCCGGTCGGCGCAGCGCGCCGACCCTACCAGAAATTCGCCAGCAAATCGCGCTGTTGCTCACACCAAAAGATAGCATCACGGCGCCCAGCGCGACATGCGCTGTGGCGACATCGGCAGCTTTATTGCTCCAGATCACCCAGGCACCTAGGGAAATCTGGCAAAAGATCAACACGACCCAAAGAAGTGATAATCGTTTGAGAGCAGCTAAATCGTGCATCTCTCTCCAGACGCGGGCGCAAAAAGCGACTATTGCAATCGCGATGACCACCGCGAGAAACCGATGCACCATTTGCAGCCAAATTTGAAATGCGCTCACGTCCGACAACGCACGGGCATCGCGCCACGCATTGATCTTTGCCAAGGCTGACGCACTCGTATCCGGAATCCACGCACCGTTTGCAGTCGGAAAATCCAGAATGGCCAAATCGCGATGTTGATGCCGCATCGTTGCCCCGAGCGCGAGCTGCACGTAAATCGCTACCGTGATTGCAATCGCAAGCGATTTAATTGGCGAAAACTTTTGTGAATCAAAATGCTGGTTCGCGAGCGCCGACCAGAACTTCGTCGTGACCAGCGCGATGAAAACCAGCAGCCCGAGGAAAGCTTGAGCGACACACGCGTGAAAGATGCCGATTTGATCTTTCATCATCGTGACTCGAAGACCGCCCAGAATTCCTTGCAGAATCACACCGATAACCGCGATCACGCCCAGGCTTCGGATCCATCGCCGGTCGTCGCGCAGCCAAAGCCACACAGCGAGGATGATCGTGAGAAATCCAACCAGCGAACCCATTAATCGATGCGTGTGTTCGAATAAAATTCCGCCGACCCATTTTGAAATGGGAAACAAAAACATGTTGTAGCCGAACGTGGTCGGCCAATCGGGCACAGCGAGCCCGACGTTTTTGCTGGTCACCATGCCGCCGCTGCAAATCAGCAACAGCGTTGCGAGGCATGTAAGCCATGCGAACCGGTTAAGCCAACACGCAGATTTTTCAGACTTTCTCCAATTCACCTTGGAAAAGATAACCGCGAATGGCACCGATTTCGCGGATGGATTTCTTGTAGCCGTCGCCCCGTGAGCGACGCAGTACAAGTGCCATTTTTGCGTCAGGACGACGCTTTGCACAGCGAACCGGCTACAGAGTTAAGGAGTCGGCGAAGCGGCGGACGCAGGCGCGTTGTGCAGCTGTTGTGCTGGGTGCGGCGAAGCAGCGGCGCCTTGCGCGTCGGCATTCGGAGGCTTGGGCGCGCCTGGCGGCAGAATTGTGCCGGGCGGCGCTACACTAATC
>JBARMF010000392.1:0-4641 GCA_049802315.1 Candidatus Udaeobacter sp. | reverse complement strand
GCTCACAAAACCCGCCGCTGCGGCATCGCCGATTGCACCATCATCAATTCGGTGACGTTCTCCGGAGTGAGCAAACCGACCAGCCGTTTCATGCGATCCAGCACGGGCACGGCCGGGCAATCGCACTCCTGCATGATGCGAAAGGCATCCTCGAATCGTGTGCCGGTTGTGACCGTTGGGATATCGCGCCGCATCACGTCGCCTACACGAAGCGTGGGATCGTTTTTACGCAATGCCGAAAAGAGATCGTGACGGGTTAATAACCCGGCGACGTTCCCGGTTTCGTCCATGACTGGAAAATCGTGCTGCGAAGTCGCAAGCAATGCGTCCACTGCTTCTTCGAGCGTCGCGTCTGCTGCCAGAGTGCGGAACTCGCGGACCATTGCGCTGGAAACCGGAAACCGGCGCGAGACATCTTTCATCTGCGCGAGGGCTGCCTCTTGCGATGCGCCGATGTAAACGAATAGCGCAACAAAGATTAACATAAACCAGTTGGGATTGACCAAGCCGATGAAGCCGAACAAGAATGCAAATCCTTGCCCAACGGTCGCTGCGATCTGCGTGGCACGGACATAGCTCATACGTGTCGCGAGCAGAGCGCGCAGAACCCGGCCGCCATCCATTGGAAACGCCGGCAGCAAGTTAAAAAGAAGCAAGACGACATTCATCGTGAAGAGAATATCGGGAACGCTACTCTTGGTCGTGGGCGGATAATCCCATGAACCACCACCGATGAACGCACCGAGCGCAATCAGCGCGGTCACAGCCGGACCTGCTGCCGCGATGACTAGTTCCTGCACCGGTTCGTCCGGAATACGTTCCAACCGCGCTACACCGCCGATGGGCAAGAGCGTGATGTCAGGCGTTTTAATTCCGAAAGCCTTCCCCGCCAAAGCGTGCCCGAACTCGTGCAACACTACGCATGTAAACAACAACAGAATGAACAAGACTCCGCCGAGCGCTGCGGATGAGCCGCCCTGCGTATAATAGGCAAATGCGATCCAGGCGATCAGGAGCAGAAACGTGATGTGAATCCGCAATTGGATCCCAGCAACACGAAGGATTGGAATCGACCAGCCCATGCGAATTAGTGTCCTCTCTGATTAAGTAGTGCGCCAGCGCTGATTCGGTGCCCAATGACGTTTGTCATCCCGAGCGGAGCGAAGCGTAGTCGAGGGATCCCGCGGCAAACCTTAAAGTAATGCAACGGGATTCCTCGACTTCGCTCGGAATGACGGAATCACATAGGAATGGAAACATTTGACGTTGCAATCGTCGGCGGCGGGCCCGCCGGATCGAGCTGCGCCGCGTTTTGCGCGATGGCCGGTTTGCAAGCTCTCATACTCGAGCGCGAAAAATTCCCACGCGAGAAGGTGTGCGGCGACTGTTTGAATCCGTCGTGCTGGGGCGTCTTGAAGAGGCTGCAGCTCACGGAGCGAGTGAGGGATTTGCCGCATTCAAAACTATCCTCGGTCGAGTTCATCTCGATCAATGGACGCGGAGTGACCGTCAATCTTCCATCGGGCGCCGACGGCGAGATTTCGGTCAAACGCAGCCTCTTCGATGACCTGCTTTTGCGGCGGGCTCGCGAGCTCGGCGCGAACGTCCATGAAAAATCGACTGTGACGGCGTTAATCAGAAACGACCACTGGAACATTGAAACAGCTTCCGGCGATTTTTTTCAGGCTCGGATACTAATCGGTGCGGATGGACGCAACTCTACGGTCGCGCACTTGTGCAATTTGTTGCCGCGTCCTGCGCGCGAACGTGTGGCGTTACAGGCGCACATCCCGCTGCCGCGAGATTTTGGGAACCGCATCGTTCTACAATTTCTGCACGAAGGTTATTCCGGCCAGGCTTCAGTAAATGAGACTCAGTTGAATCTCTGCCTCGTCGGCACGCCGCCCACAATTTCGAAATTGCGTCGGTGGGCGGAACGCCAATTTCAACTGCCCGCCGATCAAAGCTGGCGCACGATCACGCCGCTGACGCGTTCGCCAGTTCCGTCCGCTCATGAAAATCTGTTTTTCATCGGGGACGCTGCACGCGTGGTCGAACCGTTTACAGGCGAAGGAATTTATTACGCCCTGAGGTCGGGCGAACTGGCCGCAAATGCGGTCGCTAAAATTGTTCGCGGCGAGAATCGGCAGTTGGCGCTGCGTAATTTCACTTGCGCGTACTCCGGCATGTATCGTGGCCGTTTGTGGATTAATCGCCTCGCACGCGCGGCTGTCCTGCGACCGCAGATTGGCTCGCTGTTCGTTCATGCCGCGCGAATAAATCCCTCAATCTTGAAACTGCTCACCGGAAAAATTGTTTCTCCGACAAGTCGTCATTCCGAGCGGAGCGAAGCGTAGTCGAGGAATCCCGCGAAGCAGCCGAACGATCAAGCCGCGGGATCCCTCGACTTCGCTCGGGATGACAGTTCAGAGACCTTGGCTCGCCGCTTTCACCGTGTTCGCCATCAACATCGCAATCGTCATTGGCCCAACGCCGCCCGGCACGGGTGTAATCGCGCTTGCCTTCTTTGACACCTCATCAAATGCAACGTCGCCGACCAACCGGTAGCCACGCTCCTTTGCCGCGTCTTCAACACGATTAATTCCCACGTCAATAACGACAGCGCCTTCACGAATGTGATCGGCTTTAAGAAATTCTGCTCGTCCAATCGCCGCTACAACAATGTCAGCCGAATGCGTAATCTCCGCGAGATTTTTGCTGCGCGAATGCACAACGGTCACCGTCGCGTTGCCGTTTTTGTTTTTCTGCATCAGCAGTAGTGCCAAAGGTTTGCCAACGATCATGCTGCGGCCGAGGACCACAACGTGGGCGCCATTGACCTCGATGTCGCTTTCCAGAAGCAAACGTTGCACGCCGAGCGGTGTGCAGGGCACAAACCCGCTCGCGTCTTCGAGCACGAGCTTCGCGACATTTTCCGGGTGAAATCCGTCCACGTCCTTTCGCGGGTCCAGCGCGCGCACGATTGCCGCTTCGTCGATGTGTTCGGGCGGTGGCGACTGAACAAGAATGCCGTGAACAGTCGAATCGCGATTCAATTCTTCGACGCGCGCCAGCAATTCAGTCTGTGTGGTTGAAGTGGGCAGCTCCAGTTTCACGGAATGCAAGCCAAGCTCGCGGCACATTTTGTCTTTCGAACGCACGTAAGCGCGCGAAGCTGGATTGTCTCCCACGAGGACCACAGCAAGGCCGGGCGTCACTCCTCGTGCCTTCAGTTCTGCAATATCACTGCGAAGATCACCGTAAACCTTTTCCGCGACAACGCGGCCATCGATAAGTTTTGCCATGGTTTGTTCTTGTCAGTCCGAGCGTAGTCAAGGAATCCCGTTGCAAGACCAAAAGCAGGATTTACGGGATCCTTCGACTTCGCTTCGCTGCGCTGCGCTCAGGATGACGAAGACTCAACGCATTTCAACCAGCGACATCATCGCGCCCTGCACGCGCAGGCGTTCAGCTTCGAATTCCTCGGGGTTACTGGTTGGTGTGACGCGAAGCGGTTGGCTGATCAGCACGCGCACTTTGGAAAATGGTGGCGGGATGATGAAGCGGTCCCAGCTTCCCAGGCGCCAGCAGCGCGAATATTCCAGATTCATTGGCAACACCGACGCTCCTGATTTCTGCGCGAGAAAAACGATTCCGGGACCAAGTTCGTAAACCGGGCCACGCGGACCATCGGGCGTAATGACCACGTCGCGTCCTGAAGCGAGCTTTTCCGTAAGTTGAAGAATTGCGCTCGCGCCCAGACGCGAGCTGGAGCCGCGAATCACGTCGTAGCCAAAACGGTGGATGGCATCGGTCAGCAAATCGCCATCGCGGCTGGCGCTGATCAGCGCTGCTCCGGGACGATTTGGAAAAAAGCGTCGCAAAACCAAGGGGAAAATAAGCAACCGGTTATGCCAGAGCGAGCCGATGTAATTTTCCGTCACCGGTTTACCGAGGATACCCGCGCGATCGTCAATTTCGTAACGCAGCGTACCCTCCCAAACCCGCAACAAACGAACTCCAAACGCGATCAACCATCGCGCAAGCCTGCCTTCGATCTTCAACTTTCCTTGCGCGACGTTTTCGCCGACTCCTTTTCAGCCCAGCGATATGTACCCGGACTGGGCAACCCAATTTGGTCGAGGATGCGCCAAACCACTGTGTCGACAACGGCGGTGAGAGAATTGGGACGACTGTAGAAGGAGGGAACCGCAGGGAGAATAATCGCGCCAGCTTCAAGCAAAGTGACGACGTTGCGGGCGTGAATCAGATTCCACGGCGTTTCGCGGGGAACCAGAATCAGCTTCCGTCGTTCCTTTAAGAAGACATCGGCCGCCCGCAAGAGGACGCTGTCGCTGGAACCGGAAGCGATCCGCCCCAGCGTTGCCATCGAACAAGGGACGATCACCATTGCGTCGAAACGCGCGGAGCCGCTCACAAACGGCACGTTCATGTTACCTTCAGAATGGTGCGAAACTTCCGCAGGAATTTTGAAATCATCCAGCTCCTGCTTTGCAACCTCTCTCGCGTAAGCGCTCATAACGAGATGCACCTCGTGCGTCGCGCAATCGATTTGCTCGAGCAAGCGTTGCAGATAGATCGATCCGCTTGCACCAGTGGCGGCGATCACCAGTTTCATAT
>JBARMF010000391.1:0-1865 GCA_049802315.1 Candidatus Udaeobacter sp. | reverse complement strand
AGAAACGCTGAACTGGATTGTTCCTTATGCTTCGCCCGAGTTCCTGTCTCCCCCGGGGCAGTTTCCAGATGGGAAATTTCCGCCGCCATTATGGAAAGAACCCTGGGCAAAAGTGGAACCCGAGATTGCGTCAACGCGAGCGGCATGGAGCAGCGAAATCAATTTCGAATCATCGCAGCCGCCGCTGTACTACGCTCTTGCGGGCCTGTGGTGGTGGATTGGGAAGCAGATTGGATTGGTCGGCATTCAATCATTGTATTGGATTCGGTTCCTGAATGCCGCCCTCATGGCGGTCGTGGTTTGGTTGGGTTATGTGGCTGCGCGAACAATTGCGCCGGAGCGCCTCGATCTGCGCATCGGCGTGCCGCTACTCGTCGCTTTCATTCCGCAGAATGTGTTCTACGCAATGAACAACGATGTGCTTTCGCCGCTCTGTTTCGGCGTGCTGTTTCTTTGCGTTTTGCACTGGTTGCGAACGGATGCTCCGAGCTTATCGCTTGGAGCGCTTTCAGGTCTGGCACTGGCAGCAACGTGCCTGACCAAGCTGTCCAACTTGCCGCTCGTCTCAGTCGCGCTCGCAGTAATGGTTGCGAGATCCACCGCGATCATTTCACGAACACCACGTGCCGGGCTGATCGCGCTGGCCGCGCTGATTTCGTGCGTCGCAATTCCGGTCGGCACTTGGATACTGTGGACAAAATTTCATTTTGGCGATGTCACCGGATCGACAGCGAAAATTAGTTTGCTTGGTTGGACACGAAAACCGTTCGGCGATTGGTGGCAGCATCCCATTTTCACGCCGCGTGGTGTGTGGGTTTTCTGGTCGGATTTAATTGCAACTTTTTGGCGCGGCGAAGTTGAGTGGCACGGCAGAAAGTTCGATTGGGAAATAGCGGATCGGCTGTACGCCATTTCTTCGCTCGCGTTTATTGCGGCAGCGGTCCTCGGATTAAGAAAACCATTTGCACTTTCTGGATTCCAACGGCAGGCCATCGCCGTAGCGATTCTGATTTTTGCAGCCGGAGTTGCTTTCCTTGGGCTGCTTTCAATTCAATTCGATTTTGGCAGTTGTGTTAATCCATCCCGTTCGTATCCGTACTTCACATCGGGCCGCTTGCTGAGCGGCGCGATGATTCCTTTTGCACTGAGTTATGTCTATGGGATTTCCTGCTTGTGCCGCCTCGCGACTTCAAGATTTCGACAAACTCGCTGGATTGACGCCGCTTCGCCACTCATTGTGCTCGGCGCAATTGTTGTGTTTTCGCAGGCTTCGGAAATCTTTATCACTCACTCGGTGTTTGCCAGCGAGCACAACTGGTTCCATCGCTAGCCTACGTAAAGACCTGCGCAGGCCACGCTGTCGCTACACAACGCCGCGTGACCTCGGTGACATCCCTGCCACCCATCGCAAGACTGGCATTGGCACTAATCGAGCGAGAAGCATCAACAGGTTCATCGCGAATCCCGGAATAACGAGCGGTCGGTCTGCTTCGAGGGCTGCGAGCGCATCGCGCACCACCTGTTCGACTGTGACTACGATGAACTTCGGACCGATGTCAGGCTTCATTCCTTCCCGCTTGGCGACTTGCTGGAATTCAGTTACCACAGGACCAGGGCAAAGCGCGCATACGCTTACTCCCGTTCCACGGAGCTCGGCTCTAAGCGCTTCGGAAAAACTTGTCACATACGCCTTCGTAGCGGCGTAAACAGCGGAGCCGGGGATCGGGAGAAAGCCAGCTGACGAACTTACGTTGAGAATGGCGCCGCGGTGCTGTGCGATCATTCGCGGAAGCAAATGACGAGTAATCAGCGTTAGCGTTTCGACGTTTACGACCGTCATTTCCTTGTTCCGATCAGGATCGCTC
>JBARMF010000390.1:0-1609 GCA_049802315.1 Candidatus Udaeobacter sp. | reverse complement strand
ACACTTACGAAGGCGCACTTGCCGGAGTGCAAGTCGGCGATCGCGATCTGTTTGGCTACGGTCGGCCGCTCACCGCAACGATTGAGGTCTCGCAACGCAGCTATCGAGGTGAAATTTTGTATGAGGACCCGTTCTTCTTAGACACGGATTTTGTTTTTACGGCGAAAGCATTCGCTCTGACGTTTGATTACGATGGGTACACAAAATTTGAAGTGGGTGGACGACTCGAGCTCAGTCGCAAAATTACAAAATACGACCAGGCGTCGCTGACTTTTTCGGCGCGTCACGTGGAGATCACTGATTCGGAAATCAAGCCGACGTTCCTCCTGGGGGAGGACGAGTATCAAGTGAACACCATCGGATTCACGAACACACTCGATTTCCGTGAGAGCCCGTACGTAAACCCACGTGGCTTTCTGATCGGCAACACCATCGATGTGGCGCCAAGCGGCCTCGGTAGCGACATCGAATTCGTCCGAAGCACGATGCGCGTCGGCTATTATCAGCCGTTTGGACCAAAGCCACTCACACCGGGCGTGGTTGACGATCAACCTATCAGCAGTGGTTTCCAGCGATGGGTTCGCCAGTCTTCGATCGCGTTTGGCGCGCGTGCCGGCGTTATCCATTCGCTTACGACCAGCGGCTCCGACGAAGCGACCGAAATTCCGATCGACGAACGGTTCTTTAACGGGGGCGCCACAACGGTGCGCAGTTTCGGCGAGCGCGAGCTCGGCCCGCATGATAATCATGGTCATCCAGTCGGCGGAGAATTCTTTACGGTCTTCAATGTTGAATACACATTTCCGATTTTCGGCGAACTGCAGGGTGCCGTGTTCACTGACGCTGGCAATCTGTTGCCGACTTCCGAGGACATTGGGCTGAGCGATATGCGCTACGCGATCGGTGGTGGTCTACGTTACAAGCTGCCGGTCGGCCCGATTCGTCTCGACTACGGTGTGAATCCCGACCCGCGCGAGTTCGAAGATTTCGGCGCGTTCCACTTCAGTTTCGGTTTTGCATTTTGAGCAGCGTGACGCAGACAATCCTGTCAGTGAATGTTAGCGCCAAAGGCGCATGTCACCGGTAGCCTGGGGGCAGCGCCCCAGGTTTGGCTCATCCAAATAAGTGCCAGCGCTGAAAGCGCGATTCACTGCCAATGAACGGTAGATTGATCAACCAATTGAATCGCGCTTTCAGCGCGTTGTTTTCTGCGGCTCTTTCCTATCCCTTGGGCGGTGCCCCAGGCTTTCAATGAGAGAGCGCCTTTGGCGCTCCACAGATAGCGCTCGTCCACGAATGTTTATTTGCGCCGTGCCTGCTTGCAGGCAGGATTGCCTGCATCACCAATGAGTCCACAATCACTCGGCGACACGCCGCCGGACGAATTCCGCAAACAGTTGCATGAACTCGCGGACTGGATTGCGGATTTTCGCGAAAACATCGACAGACTGCGCGTTGCGCCTAACGACAAGCCCGGCGCTGTTCGCCAGCAGCTCCCAAGGCGTGCACCAGAGGAAAGCGAGCCGTTCGAGAGAATTCTCAACGACGTCGATAACATCATCGTTCCGGGCATGGTGCATTGGAGTCACCCGATGTTTCTCGGTTACTT
>JBARMF010000389.1:0-2445 GCA_049802315.1 Candidatus Udaeobacter sp. | reverse complement strand
GGGTCGTACCATGTAAATTGCAAATAGCAACGCCACCGCGACCATTGAGCGCTCTCCTCCGCTCAAGAGTGAAACGCTTTGCAGCTGTTTACCCGGCGGCTTGGCCGTGATCTCGATTCCGCAGTTGAGAGGATCGTTTTCGTCGAGGAGGGAGAGGTCCGCGCGTCCGCCGCCGAATAGCTCTGCAAACATCTCGCGGAAGTTAATCCGGACCTGGGCAAAGGTGTCGCTAAACAACTTTCTTGTAGTCGAGTTGATCTGCGCAATCACGTCGAGCAACTCGCGACGCGAATTTGTAAGGTCATTGTTTTGAGCTTCGAGAAACTTGTATCGCTCTTCGAGTTCGTCGTACTCATGCACGGCATCCAGGTTCACCGGACCCATGTCGTCCAGTTGCGTTCGAAGGTTCGCAATCAACTTATCGAGACCCAAATCAGTGACTTCGATCGCGTTCTCCGAACGCGGCGCCAAGTCCATCGTGGCTTCATCGCCATTTGTGACATCAGTCACAGACCGCTTTCTAAGCTGCGCGCTCAGAGTTTTTTCATACACGGCCTGGTCTGGACTAAATTCTCGCAAATTAATTTGATATCGGCGGGCTACGCGTTCAGTGAGATTATCGATTTTCAATTGCAGCTCTGCATGCCGCACTTGTTCCTTCGAACGCGAATCACGCAAATCATTCAAAGAGTTTCGAATTGTGCGCAGGTTCGACTCCGCTTCGTTCAGCCCTGCTGCTTGCTCGCTTCGTTTTCCGGTGAGCATTGTGAGCGTTACCTCAAGGTCCCTGCGCTCCTGGCTTTGACGCTCGATCGCATGTTGGGCGGTCTGTGATCCCTCTGCCTGCGTCGTGAGCCGCTTTTCGAAATCGGTAATCTCGGTCCGGCGCGCCGCGATTGCTTCTGCTAGCTCCGTTTCGCGTGCGCTCATCGGCTGGCGCTGCGCGACAAGGTGTTCGTAACGCTGTCTCTCCGTCGCGACGGTGAGACGCAGCTCGTTCAGTTGTTCCATCGCGTCGTTTTCGTACTTCGCAACGTCACCCTGTCCCGCCAGCGCCACCTGTTGCTCGCGTTCGTTTGCCGCCAGGCCGGTGTGTTCTCCGGTTAATTCCTCTTCCAATTTTGCGATGCGTTCGTCTGCAGCCTGGATTTGTCGCGCCAGCGTACTTTGCTCTGAACGGAGCTGAATCTGCTTTTGTTCGCTTTCCTGCAGTTCTCGAGTGAGGAAGAGAATCCGATTCTCGCAACCAGACTTTTCATGTTCTGCGGTTCGATATTGGTTTCTGGCTTCTTCCAACTCGTTAGTAATTTTTTCCAACCCCGCTTTGGCGTCATCGCATCGTTTGAGCAGAGCATCGCGCTGTTTGCCGATCTCGGAGCACTCCTTCTCCAGGACCGATATGCGCGCCTTGCGTTCGAGCAAAGACTCGGCCGACGCTTCTCGACTTCCGCCAAACACAACTCCCTCTATAGAAATTAAATCGCCATCGAGGGTTGCAGCCGCGATTTCGCCGTACTTTCGCTTCGCGGCCAGAGCGTCGTCGAGACGCTCAAAGATTGCGACCTTATGCAGTAATTGCGCAACCAGGGGAGCGAGCGTCTCCGGCGCCTTCACTCTCTCGATTGCCCAGCCAAGCGATTCTTCAGGAGCGCGCTTCGCGCGATCGCTTGGCGCGCCACTGCCGAGCTCCGAAATGACCAGCGCGGCCTGGCCGAGTTTTTTCTCTTTGAGAGCAGCAATAATTTCGGGCGCCAATTGTGCGTCGCTCACCACAATCGCATGCAAATTTCGCCCCAATGCCGCTTCGATCGCATGGATGAAATGCTGATCCACATCGAGACTTGCAACCAAAGCGCCCGCCAGCGCAGGTTTGATTCGCGATCGATCATGCAAACCCTTGAGCACAGCCTGCGACCCTTCGGCGAGGCCTTCCCCCTCTTCGTTAAGCTGACGAAGAATTTCAAGGCGCGATCCTTTCTCGGTCTGTGCCCTTTCAATGCCGGCAAGCTCTTTTTCTATGCTTGCGACAAGCTCCTGCTGCTGTCGCCGGCTCTGGTCGCGCGCTTGAAGAGCCGCTCGACAGTCATCGACTTTGTTCTGGTGATTCTCTGCCGCCGCGCGCGCAATGGCGATCTCCCCCTGGATGCGGCCGCGTTCAGCCTCTATCGCAACAGTGGCGGCATCTAAACCGCGTCGATTTTCATCTGTCGTTTCACGGCGAATCCTGAGTCCCGAAATCCCCTCTCCCAGATCGCCAATGCGGGTCTTGATTTCCGCCGTCGCTTTTTGCAGCGCGTCAAGCTTTGACTCGTGCGCGCTTCGCTCCGCACGAAGTTCCAAGAGCCTGCTGGTAAGCTTATTTAGCTCGGCTTCTTTGGTCAGCAAAGCCTCGCTAATTCTCTCAATCAACGCGTTTGCTTCCTGAATTTCCTTCCCCTGCTGGAG
>JBARMF010000388.1:0-2926 GCA_049802315.1 Candidatus Udaeobacter sp. | reverse complement strand
CCGCAATCGTGGCCGATCGTCCTCCGGACGTTAAAGAAATTCATATCGTCTGGATGACGACCGGTCTGGGATGCGACGGAGATTCCGTGTCCATAACTGCGGCGTCGTTGCCGAGCATAGAAGACGTTATTTTGGGCGCCATTCCCGGTTTGCCGAAGGTGCACGTTCACAATCCGGTCCTGGCTTATGAAGTCGGCGACGATTTCATGAAACACTGGTACGATGCCGAAGCCGGCAAGCTCGAGCCTTTCGTCCTCATACTTGAGGGTTCGGTGCCCAACGAGAAAATCAAGAAGGAAGGTTACTGGGCGGCGATGGGGACCGATCCAAAGACCGGTCAACCGATTACGACGAACGAATGGATTGATCGACTCGCGCCTAAAGCAACTGCCGTGATTGCTTGCGGAACCTGCGCGACTTACGGCGGCATCCATGCCATGGAAGGAAATCCCACAGGCGCGATGGGATTGTGCGACTATCTCGGGTGGGACTGGCGATCAAAGGCCGGTCTTCCCATTGTGAATGTCCCGGGTTGTCCCGTGCAGCCGGACAACATGATGGAGACGCTACTTTATCTCCTCTATCAGGTCGCCGGACTCGCGCCGATCATTCCATTGGATGATCAACTGCGGCCGACCTGGTTGTTTGGCAAAACCGTGCACGAGGGATGCGATCGCGCCGGGTATTACGAGCAAGCCGATTTCGCAAAGGAATATGGCTCGCCCAAATGCCTGGTGAAAATTGGCTGTTGGGGTCCGGTTGTTAATTGCAACGTGACTAAGCGGGGCTGGATGGACGGGGTCGGTGGTTGTCCGAACGTGGGCGGAATTTGCATTGGCTGCACCATGCCGGGTTTCCCGGACAAATTCATGCCGTTCATGGATGCGCCGCCCGGCTCAGCGCTCTCAACGGTTGTCGTTGGAATGTGGGGTGGCGTTCTTCGTGGTTTGCGCGCGATCACAAATCGCGCCGTCAACAAGGAACCGAAGTGGCGTCATTCGCGCGGCGAGCTGACTACTGGATACGAACCCAAATTTTACGGACAGAGTAGCAACTAAAAGGAGATAATTATGGCTGAAGTAATCACCGCACCGCAGAGAGGGACATCTGCGCCGCAGGGGAACATCGTGGAGATGAATTGGGACCCGATAACGCGCATCGTGGGCAGTCTCGGCATTTTCACAAAAATTAACTTCGACACCAAAAAAGTCGTCGAATGTTACAGCACTTCGTCGATTTTCCGCGGCTATAGCATCTTCATGCAGAACAAAGATCCGCGCGACGCCCATTTCATCACCAGTCGCATTTGCGGAATCTGCGGTGATAACCACGCAACTTGCTCGTGTTACGCCCAGCAAATGGCCTACGGAGTAAAGCCACCGCCGCTGGCCGAATGGATCGTGAATCTCGGCGAAGCAGCCGAGTACATGTTCGATCACAACATTTTCCAGGACAATCTCGTCGGCGTCGATTTCTGCGAGATGATGGTGAAGGAAACAAACCCTGGTGTTTGGGAGAAAGCGCAAAGAACAGAGGCGCCCCACGCAAAGGACCATGGCTATCGGACCATCGCCGACATCATGCACGCGTTGAATCCGTTCGAAGGCGAATTTTACCGCGAGACGCTGCAAGTTAGCCGTTACACGCGGGAGATGTTTTGTTTGATGGAAGGACGCCACGTTCATCCCTCGACACTCTACCCGGGCGGTGTCGGCACGGTGCCGTCGATTCAGGTTTTCACCGATTACATGGTGCGTCTGGCGCATTATGCCGAATTCATGAAACGCTGCCTGCCGTTGCACGACGACTTGTTCGACTTTTTCTATGAGGCACTGCCGGGGTACGAGCAAGTCGGCCAGCGTCGCATCCTGTTAGGATGCTGGGGTTCGTTCCAGGACCCGGACGTCTGCGATTACAACTACAAGACGATGAACGAATGGGGCAAGGCGATGTACGTTACGCCCGGTATCGTGGTAGACGGCGAGCTCGTCACCACCAATCTCGTCGATATTAACCTTGGCATCCGTATTCTGCTTGGCTCCTCATATTATGAAGATTGGGGTGAGAACGGTGAAGTATTCGTAAAGAACGATCCGTTAGGCAACCCAGTCGATCGCCGTCATCCCTGGAACCAAACCACTATTCCTAAGCCGCAAAAACGCGACTTCGGCGGGAATTACACCTGGGTGATGTCGCCCCGTTGGCTGGATAAACGCACCGGCGACCACCTCGCACTAGACACCGGTGGCGGCCCGATCGCCCGCTTGTGGGCAACAGCGCTCGCCGGTCTGGTTGATATCGGCTACGTCAAAGCGCCCGGCGACAAAACGGTGCGTATTCGTTTGCCGAAGACCGCGACAAAACCGGAAGTTGAATTTACCTGGCGCATTCCGAAGTGGAGCAACGCCATCGAACGCGACCGCGCTCGTACTTATTTCCAGGCATATGCTGCGGCCTGCGCTTATTATTTCTTTGAGAAGGCAATCGCGGAGGTGCACGCTGGACGCACGGCCACGTTTACACCTTTCAAAGTTCCGGACGAAGCCATCGGTTGCGGATTTCACGAAGCTGTCCGCGGAGTTCTTTCGCACCACCTGGTCATTCGCGGCGGCAAGATCGCAAATTATCATCCTTATCCTCCAACGCCGTGGAACGCTAATCCGCGCGATATCTATGGAACACCAGGACCGTACGAGGACGCCGTGCAAAACACACCGATCTTTGAAGACAACGGTCCCGACAAATTTAAGGGCATCGATATCATGCGCGCTGTGCGCAGCTTTGATCCATGCCTGCCATGCGGTGTTCACATGTATCTCGGCGACGGCAAGGTGCTGAAGAAAATGCACACGCCGACGGGTCTCGCCGGATTGGCTCACTGATTCATGGCTAACGAAGGCGGAATACGGGCGACGATCGAAGCGTC
>JBARMF010000387.1:0-2018 GCA_049802315.1 Candidatus Udaeobacter sp. | reverse complement strand
CAGTTGTCCTGCTCGAGAATGTCCAACGCGAGCGGATTCGTTTTCCGCGTAGGCATGCTGATGCCGTAGGCGTTGTCCTCCACAAGAAAGAGCATGGGAAGTTTTTTTTCTTTCGCGAAGCAGATCGCCTCGAAAAAATCACCCTGACGCGTCGCGGCGTCACCTATTGTCGTGACGACGACATTTTTCTTTCCATCAAGCTTAATGCCCCAGGCGATGCCGCACGCGGGAAGAAGCTGCGAACCAGTTGGCGTGGGCACGCTCCAAATGTGCAGGTCTGCGTCGCTGTAATGTGAGGGCATTTGCCGACCGCCGCTGCCGGTGTTGCGTTTTGCAAAATACTCCAGGCCGAGTTGCCGCGTGGTCATGCCGCGCCCGAGCACCAAGCCACGGTCGCGATAATACGAAACGTTGTAATCGTCCGGCTCCATTTGGATCGAGACCGCCGCCAGCCCTTCGTGGCCCATCCCGGAGACGTGAAAATGTCCTTTGCCCTGACGAATCAAATTCTGTTCGCGCAAATCCGCGTGCCGGCTCTCAAGAATAATCCTTAAGAGCCGCAGTTTATCGTCTTTGCTAAGGGCAGGCATACGGTTGATTTTACATGTCGCTTCTCGATCGACAATCGCGCGGACCTGCCTCGCATAAAGAAAGTTCATGCATTCGACAACAACAAAATCACAGCGGAGCAGGGGAGTTATCGAATGTTACCGCGAATTTCTTCCGGTCTCACCCGAAATGCCGATCATTTCGCTGGGCGAGGGGAATACACCGCTCATCTATTCTCGGAGATTGAGCGAACGCGTTGGTCGCGGCTGCGAAGTTTTCGTTAAGAACGAAGGCGTCAATCCCACAGGCTCGTTCAAAGATCGCGGGATGACGGTTGCTGTGTCCAAGGCGGTGGAACGCGCGATGACAGCGCTCATCTGTGCTTCCACTGGGAACACTTCGGCTTCAGCGGCTGCGTACGCGGCGCGCGCAGGGATTTCATGCGTCGTGATTTTGCCTGCGGGAAAAATTGCGACCGGGAAATTGCTTCAAGCTTTTGCCTACGGAGCGAAAATCATCGTCGTCGATGGCAATTTCGATGACGCGTTGCGAATCGTTCGCGAACTGGGCGAGACCGGCGATTTCACGATCGTGAATTCCATTAATCCGGACCGCATCGCAGGACAGAAGACGGCCGCATTTGAAATTGTCGATGACCTCGGCGATGCGCCTGAGTTTCATTTACTGCCCGTAGGCAACGCTGGAAACATCACCGCGTACTGGGCCGGCTATCGGGAGTTTTTCGCGAGCGACCGATCAACAAAATTGCCGGCGATGATTGGCTTTCAAGCGATTGGCGCTGCGCCGATTTTTCACGACCGCATAATCGACAAACCGGAAACGATCGCCTCAGCGATTCGAATCGGAAATCCAGCGAGTTGGCAACAGGCGCGCGCGGCGATCGTCGAATCGCAAGGCGGCATCGATGCGGTCAGCGATCAAGACATTCTGGCTGCCCAGAACTGGCTGTCACAGAATGAAGGAATTTTTGTCGAGCCAGCCAGCGCAGCGTCGATCGCCGGCTTTTTCAAGTGCTGTGATGCAGACGATGCCGCTTACTCGTTCCAAAAAATTCGGGAAGCCAGCCGGATCGTTTGCACCGTCACTGGACACGGCTTGAAAGACCCCGATGTGATTGTCTGTCAAATGAAAAAATTAAAGCCGATCGCCGCGACGGTAACGGATGTGCGAGGCGCAATTGGGCTGTAGCCGGCCACCTGTCATATCGAGCGAAGTCGCCCGCCAAGCCGTAGCTTTATGCGAAGGTCTGGAGATATCCCGCGAACTTAGCTGGGGTTTGGGCCCACGGGATGAAAAGCCTGGCCTCGCCCCGAAAGCTTTCGGGCTGCGTTGCAGCCTCGACTCCGCTCGGAATGACGGGTATGAGATGTGGTTTAATACATGCGCCTGGTAGTTCAAAAATACGGCGGCACTTCCGTTGGAACACCGGAACGAATTTGTCACGTGGC
>JBARMF010000386.1:0-1733 GCA_049802315.1 Candidatus Udaeobacter sp. | reverse complement strand
GGGCGCGTGAAACGTCGTAGTGAGTACTGGTGGGCGTTGCCACGGAAGCGGCGTCGACCATCGAGATGAAATCATCGAGGGATTTAGCAGGGGCCGCGCCGAATTTGCTCGCAATGGTGCTACTCCTGGACGGCTCCACGTCGTATACCGCGGTGAACTCAGCGGACGGAATTTCCGCGTAGAGCCGTGCATGATTGCTTCCGATATGCCCAACACCAACAACGCCAACGCGTAGCTTTTTCATCGGTCCCCCAAGGCAGTCAACTCCGAAAGCTTTCGCGGGTCAACGCTCGAAAGTCTTCGGCAACGAATGATGGCTTCAAGCCGTCAGGTCCGAAATCGAGGGCTGCCCAAGTTCGCCACGGCGAATCCGTCCTTTGGCGGACCGGCGCTCCTTGAATAGACGAATAGACTCAATGCGGCTTCCTTACTGTTGCGCGCGGTTAGCGAGGAACCATTCGTAAGTTTGCGCGATGCCCTTTCTCAGCGGGATCGTGGGCTGCCAGCCGAGTGCGCGAATTTTGTTCACGTCCAAAAGTTTGCGCGGCGTGCCGTCCGGTTTCGTTTTGTCCCAAACGAGTTCGCCGTTGAAACCGACCACATCGCAGATTAACTCGGCCAACTCGCGAATGGTGACGTCTTCGCCACAGCCGACGTTGATGATTTCTGGCGAATCGTATTTCTCGAGCAACAAGAGACAGGCGGCAGCAAGATCGTCGACATGCAAAAACTCGCGGCGCGGTTCTCCTGTTCCCCAGACGATCAGCTTTTTCTCGTTTCGGGTTTTCGCTTCGTGCGCCTTGCGCAGGAGCGCGGCGAGCGCGTGTGATGTCTCCAGATCGAAGTTGTCGTTAGGCCCGTAAAGATTTGTCGGCATAACCGAGATGAACTTCGCTCCGTACTCGCGGTCATACGCCTGGCAAAGCTTGATTCCGGCGATCTTGGCGACTGCATAAGCTTCATTGGTTGGCTCCAGCGGGCCGGTCAGAAGCGCACTTTCGGGAATCGGTTGTGGCGCCAGCCTGGGATAAATGCAGGAGCTACCCAGCAAGAGCAGCTTGCGGACCCCAGTTTGATAGGCCGATTGAATGACGTTGTTCTGGATACGCAAATTTTCGAGAAGAAACTCCACCGGATAATCATTATTTGCCTTTATCCCGCCGACCTTCGCCGCCGCCAGAATCACGATGTCCGGCCTCACTTCCGCAAAGAACCTGGCAACCGCAGCTTGGTCACCAAGATCAATCTGCGATCGATCGCGTGTTAGCAGATTAGTGAAATCTTCCGCTTCGAATCGCCGAACGAGCGCGCTCCCGACCATTCCGCGATGGCCGGCAACAAAGATTTTGTCAGATTTCTTCAACTGCACTGTAGTTTCTCTAGTCAGAAATTGCCCGCCAGGCAAGATGCCCACAGGGTATTTGCCCTTGCTCAGAATGCCGCATCCATTTTGAATCCGAGAGAATGAGATTCATTCCCTGGTTCGCCGCGATATGGCTGGCTAGTACCGCTTTTGCCCAAACATCGCCGGCCCCCAACGCGCCGGTCGATCAACTCATTCCCTGGTTATTGGATGAAGACCAACAACTGCGCGGCATCCCATTCAGCGAACTGATTTTCGATACCACCGGTAGAAAGGTGCTGGCGTTTGCGGCGAACAACGCGGTGGATTGGCGTGTCGCGAAAGCGATCAGCGCCGCCTGCGATGAAACAATGAAGCGATTGAACGCGCC
>JBARMF010000385.1:0-2642 GCA_049802315.1 Candidatus Udaeobacter sp. | reverse complement strand
AGGATGCGCAGACCGGCTCGCGCGGCTTTCATCTGCATCTCCAAGTTCCAGCCGTAAGTTTCCTCGCGCATATCAAGTTTTGCGAGCGCATCACGTCGGATGGCGCGGAACGGGCACATGTCCGTGTAACGAATGCCGTAGAGTAGTTGCGTTATGCGTCCGGCAATTCGCCCGGATAAAATCTGCTGGAAATTCATGCTGCCAGTTTCGCGCTGCCCGCGGGTGCGCGAGCCGATCACGAAATCATGCATCCCTCTTGTGATCGGCTCGACGAGTTGCGGTATGAACGCTGGAATGTCGCTGCCGTCGCCATCGAGAAACACTACGATGTCACATTCCGGCGAGACCCCTTGCGCGCCTGCCGCGCACGCTCGCCCGTAACCTCGCGGCGCAGCTATGACTCGCGCCCCGGCTTCATGCGCCCGTTCGGTTGTGCGATCGGTGCTGCCGTTGTCAACGACGATCACTTCGCCGGGCACGCCGGTCGCCAGGCATTCACGAACCACGTCGCCGATTGGTTCCTCCTCATTTAATGCGGGGATGACAACGGACACCTTGCTCATCTCAGAACGAGCCACGCGCTTGTGAAGTAAATCGCCAGCGCTATGAAGTCGGCCAACACGAGTGTGACAGGGCCCGCGGCAATTTTTGGGTCGAGCTTCAATCGATGTAGAAGCGAGGGCACAGCCAAACCAAACCCGCATGCCGTCACGAGCGAGAGCGCAATGCTTCCGCCGATAACAGCGGCCGCGCGCAGATCGTGGCGCCACAGCCAGGCGATAACGCACACAACGAATCCGCAAGAAACGCCGAGAAGCACTGCCGTTGCCAGTTCGCGACGGAACGCAGACGCTAGCCAACCCCGGGTCACGCTGACTGAGCGCAACGCATGAATCGTTACGCTCATCGTTTGCATGCTGACGCTTTCGGTTAATCCGAGCACCATCGTGAGAAAAAACGCAATGATCAGACTGCCAGCCAGTGTTGCCTCGAAAAAGCCCGCTAGAATCGCCGAGACGGTTCCTCCTGTTACCGTGACGAGCAGCCATGGGAAGCGGAATCGAAAAGCGCGCCACGCCGATGCACCACGGATTTGTTCAAGGCGAAAACCGAGCGCCTCAAAAAACTCCGCACCGACCGGCACGGGATCGCTGCTGCGGGATCGATCCTGAGTATCGCCGGCTTCCAAAATTTCCTCGGCAAACAAGTTCGCATCGATGATTCCAACCACGCGGCGTTCTTCGTCCACGACCGGGAATGCGAGAAATTTGTAAAGCACGAAGAACTCGCACGCGTCGAGCACAGTTGCCTTCGCCGGAACAGCCACGACGCGCCGCACCATCACTTCGCGCAGCGCGGTTTCCAGCGGAGCGGTCAGCAGGCGCCGGGTCGGCACCACGCCCACTAGTCGCTTCTCTTCATCGATCGCATAAAAGTAAATTACGCGCTCGCCGACGCCCTCGCGCCGGATCCGCTCCAGCGCTTCGCCAACCGACATGTCCGCGCCCAGTAGCGGAAAATCCTTCCGCGCATGCTGGAGGACCGGTGCGTCAAAATCTGGAATGCTCGCAGCGACATTCACGCCGCTACTTTTACATGAGGGAATGCCACTTGGCCTTGCGAATCTCAAATAACCGAGAATCTCTTGGGCATCCGCCGCTAGGGAAAACCTTAAGGAGTTTTCGTTTTGTAAGATGGCGGAATTTCGTGGAGTGCTATTCCTTCAGGCTGACGGGAGCGAAGAATTTCAAACACCAATTTTTCAACATCGACCGGCCCGCCGCGCTTCGATAAACGGAGCACTTCGACCCCAACGACATTATCGTGCGCGTCGTAATCGAGCACTATGCCGGATGCCACCTGCTCCGAATCCGCGATCTCTGTTTCGTTCAGGCGCAAATAGAGCGCGTCCGCTTCCGGATCGACTGTCAGCTTCATAATTTACCTTTCATGCTGCGGTCAAAATGGACGGTGACGATTTTCAGCGGCCTTTGCCTCGGATCGCATACCACGCGGAGCACACGATAGTCGCTGTCAGCGATAGCTCCCAGACTATGTTCCAAGTCCGGATCATCTGGATCAACTTCTTTGCGCTGCGGTTTTCGTAATCGTTTCTTGCAGCCATGCTGTTTCAATTTTTCGTTCGCGAATACGAGTCGCGGCGTGCTCGCTCAGTTCGTATTTCATCTGGCGACGCGATGAACAATGCCTTTGTTCTTCAAGATGTCGCTCGCTTCGCTGAAGTAATCGCGAATGTCCGACTGCTTTCTGATCCAGTCGATGTAACGCGAGATGCCCTCGTTGAGATCGACGGTTGGCTTGTAACCGGCGGACGCCGCCACGGTGGTGTCGCTCGTGAGATGACGCATTTCGCCGGGGCGAAATTCGCCGTTGAGCTCCGGCGCGATGTCGATTTTCAGAATATCGGCAAGTTGCTCCGCGATTTCGCGAATCGGTGTGCCGCAAGCACTGCCGATGTTTACGGGTAAGCCATCGAGCTTGTCGGTTTGGGCCACGAGCAAATTCGCGCGCGCGATATCTTCGACGAAGGAAAAGTCGCGGGTTTGCTCGCCGTCTTCGTAAAGCACCGCCGGCAAATTGTTCAGCAGACGTGTGCAAAAAATTGCAATCACGCCGGTATA
>JBARMF010000384.1:0-3922 GCA_049802315.1 Candidatus Udaeobacter sp. | reverse complement strand
GCGATCACGTTCACGATGATGTTGCCAACGTGAGTGAGGCGCACGAGCACGCCGGCGATTTCAAAGAGGCGTAAGCGAGGCAAACAAAAAGCCGCCACGCGATGAAGCGTGACGGCTGATGGTGAAAATGCTGCTGTTTTGTTTTCCGCAGGCGCCGCGCTAGGGATTGTTGACCACTTGCGGCGCAGGTTTGCTCGCTTCGAGTTGTGCGCTCACTTTTTGAACTTTCGCGGACTGCTCTCTCACAGTCGCAGTGAGCGCCGCAATTTCTTTCTTCAGCTCTTGCACCGTGCTGTGCTCTTTAAGAAACTCGTTGAGCAACATCGCGTTCACTGCATCGTAGCGGACAGTGTAGATTTCGCCGTTTTTGTCGCGGACGACCAAGTCAGGATTCACCTCGGCCACTTGTTCCGCGATCAAGCCAAACTGCGGCGTAGCGTCCTTGTGAACCTTGTAACGAAAGCTGACCGGTTTGAGCGCCAGAATGGACTCACTGGTTTTATCCATCGGTTTAATATCCGTTTTGTACCGGCGCGAAGAACTGACCGTGCCGAGCTGACCGGCTGAATCGATCATCACTGGGGTGGCGTCATTGTTCACCGTTGTTATCCCGCGAATGTTGCCGATAAAGCAGCTGTTGCTCACGTTTGCACCGTTGCTGCCGATAGAGATGGCGTTACTAGCCGTGGTGACGTTGCTGCCAGCTCCATCGCCCAAAGCCGTGTTGCCGTGGCCGGTGGTGTTACCAAAGAGCGCCCCATAACCGAAGGCTGTGTTCCCGCTGCCGTTGATGTTGCCCGCAAGCGCATTGACACCGTTCGCGGTATTACTCTCGCCGATTGTGTTGGCAGCGAGCGCTGCCAGACCGGTGGCCGTGTTGCCGTGACCGGAGATATTGCCAAAGAGCGCCCCAGTACCAATGGCCGTGTTTTGGCTGCCTGTAGTGTTGCCAAACAGGGCTTGATAGCCGTTGCCGGTATTCGTGAGGCCGGTGGTGTTGCTGAAGAGGGCGAACGCTCCATTAGCTGTGTTGCTGAAGCCGATCGTGTTGCTGAGAAGCGCTCCGGCCCCAATGGCCGTATTACTGACTGCTTGGTTCGCAAGGAGTGTCCCAGCGCCGACCGCCGTGTTGAAGCTGCCGGCGATGTTGCTATCGAGCGCGAGGAAGCCAACTGCTGTATTGAACTCGCCGATGGTGAGACTAAACAGGGCGTTGTTACCCTCTGCTGTGTTGCCTCCGGGATAGCCTCCATCGGGCGCCGGAGTAACTGCTCGCGCCATCTGCGAAAGCGCAAACGATGCCAGCATCACTGCGATGAGAAGAACAGCGCGCCGCAAACTGGCGTGATTAACCGAAGTTTTTAGGGGTAGTATTGTCATTTTTATTTTCGTTTTATGTTGAGGTTGGATTGTTGAACTGCATTAACTGCAATCCAGTTCCGCGCGGAAGCCAGGAACCATTCGCACGAGGCGCTTTGAACAGCGGGCCTCCATTCGGCTGATTCGAGGCTCCAATTGGATCTGGGGGATCGCGCTAAACGGTGTCTCAGCGAAGATTCAGCACCTGTGGCTTATTTAGCGGCGCCGAAGATAAGGTGAAACTGTCGGATGACGTAATCGAGGAGGTTTTTAGAGGGTCCGCGACTGTTCGTCGAGCTTTAATTTTACCCGCTCGCAATACTGTAGGCGTTCCGCCCTATCGAATCGCCGATGCGAGTTCCATAAACGCAGTAAACTTATCATTCGCACGCGCAACACAGCGCTCTTCGTCGTCGCGATGTGCGTCTGCAATCCAGATCGTTTCGCCCACTGGAATCAAACCGCTGAGACGCAGCCCCTACTTCAGCCGCCTTGCAGAGATTGCTCGCGCTTCAATTGAATCGCTCGCTCCCGCTCACTGAGTCGCCGCGGCGACCTTCGTTTATGTCGCTCGACCCCGTCGGCTCCGTTCCCGCCAGGAACGTTAATCAACTTTAGCTGGCTGCTTCATGCCGCTTGCCTTCGCGCCAATTTCTCGGAATCGTGCCTTAGCGATTCGATGACAATGGCCGAAGCATCCTATGACTTTGATTTTGCTGTTGCCGGCGGCGGTCCTGCCGGCACGTCCGCTGCCATTTCGCTCGGGCAGCGTGGTCACTCAGTCGTTCTCTTTGAGCGTCACACGTTCCCGAGATTTCATATCGGCGAGTCCTTGCTATCGACTGCCAACGACGCGTTCGCGGCTTTGGGCGTGGCCGAAAGGATCGAGGCCGCATGTTTTCCAGAGAAGTGGGGTGCGCGCTTGTACACTCATGACGCTCGCAGTGGTCGCTACGTTGACTTTACCGACGTCCGAGAAGTCACGAGACCTCAAACATATCAGGTGTGCCGCCAGCAATTCGATCAAATCCTCTTGGAACGGGCCCGCGAAGTTGGCGCCGACGTTCGAGAGGGATGCGACGTCACCGCATGCGAGTTTGCACCGGACGCGGCGATCCTCGATGTCGCGTCCCGCGTTGATGCTGCGACCACACGCGTGCGTGTACGCGCACTAGTCGATGCAACAGGCCGCGGGGGATTAATCGCTCGAAAGTTTAATCTTCGCACAGACGAACCCCGGCTCGCTAACATAGCAATATTCTCCCACTACACGGGTGTGCCACGGCTGGAAGGTCCGCGGCCCGACGACATTCGACTTATCGCGCGCAGCGACGCCGGATGGTTCTGGTTAATCCCAATTTCAAAAGAGCTTATGAGTGTTGGAGTGGTTCTACCGAAACAACTTTACCGCAGATTGGCGAACGGTTCAGCGGAGGAAACGCTCGACCGCGCAATCTCCGATACGCCGATTGTCGCCGAGCTAATGCGCGAGGCGAGGCGCGAGTGGCCAGTACGCGTTGAGAAGGACTTTTCGTACAGTGCTTCGACTTATGCCGGGCATCGCTGGATCCTCGCCGGGGACGCAGGATCGTTTCTCGATCCTGTATTCTCGACCGGCGTCTCGATTGCCATGGAATCAGGGATTGAAGCCGCTGCCGAGCTTGATCGCGCGCTGCTGAAAAACAACTTCTCAGCTGCGAGCTTCGCGGCGTTTTCCCGTCGCCAGAGCAGGCGGTTCCGATCTTTCCGCCGGTTTGTTGTGGGTTTCTACACACCACAGTTCCGCGACGTCTTCTTCAGCCCGAAACCACCGGATCTGATCTTTCGATCGGTTGTCACCATCCTTGCGGGCAAGTGGAATCCAAGTTTATGGACCCGTTTTTTGAACCATGTGTTCTTCGGCCTGGTATCGATCCAGAAACGTTTCAACCTAACGCGCTTGAACTTCCGGCGCGATTCAGATGCGGGGTACCCGACCGAACCCGCTCCAAAGACTAGAGTGTGATTCGCTGTTAATCATTCGTTCACTTGACGCAGTAAGGACGGAATAAAAAATCTGTTCGTAACATGGCAAGCCATATCAATCCGCGTCCATCCGATGACACCGACTTTTATGACGTCGTGATCATGGGAGGCGCGCTTTCCGGCGGAGCAACCGCGACATTGTTGCTGCGGCAAAATCCGGGAATTCGGATTTTAATCCTGGAAAAATCGACAAAACTTTCGCGACGCGTTGGTGAAGCAACCGTGGAGGTCAGTGCATATTTCATGGGCCGTGTCCTGGGGTTGACGCAGTACCTCAACGAATCGCACCTCGCAAAACAGGGGCTGCGTTTTTGGTTCACGAACGATGAAGTAAAAACGGTGGCCGAAGCAAGCGAACTCGGTCCGCTTTATCAAGTACGTGTACCGTCATATCAACTGGACCGTGCGACGTTTGATGAAGAGGTACTGCGCCGGGCTGCTGTGGCCGGCGCGCACGTTATCCGGCCGGCAACGATAACGGATGTGCAACTTTGCTCCGGAAAAGAGCAAACCGTTACGTATCGCGATGGCGATGAGA